>NZ_JBFAOJ010000037.1:0-77873 GCF_040675205.1 Streptosporangium sp. NPDC049644
TGGGGATCTTCCGGGCGTCGTCCTTTCCGGAGAACGACTACGCCTGGGTCGCGGTGAACGCCGGCTGGACGCCCAAACCGGTGGTGAGCAACGGCCTCGGCGGCACCGTGCCCGTCGCGGGCTCC
This sequence comes from Streptosporangium sp. NPDC049644, assembly GCF_040675205.1. Classification (NCBI taxonomy): domain Bacteria; kingdom Bacillati; phylum Actinomycetota; class Actinomycetes; order Streptosporangiales; family Streptosporangiaceae; genus Streptosporangium; species Streptosporangium sp. NPDC049644. Next base: position 126 of record NZ_JBFAOJ010000037.1, read on the forward strand.
AGACCGGCTCTGGAGGGCGCCTCGATCTGCCGCTCCGGCTCCACCACCGACTGGCACTGCGGGATCATCCGGCAGCTCAGTGCCAGCGTCACCTACCCCCAGGGCACCATCCACGGGCTGGGACGCACCAGTGTCTGCGCCGAGCCGGGCGACTCGGGTGGCTCGTTCATCTCCGTGGACCAGGCCCAGGGGGTCACCTCCGGCGGCTCCGGGGACTGTGCCACGGGCGGCGTCACCTACTTCCAGCCGATCAACGAGATCCTCACCGCCTACGACCTGACCCTGCTGACCGACAGCACCGTCGGCTCGCCGGGTGGCATCTCCGGCACCACCCCATCAGGCAAGCAGGACTGCACCGGCTACCCGAAGACCTACACCGGCACGCTGAACAACGGTCAGTCCGTCTCCCAGCCGAGCCGCTACTACCGGGCCGTCGTCGCCGGTACGCACTCCGCCTGCCTGGACGGCGGTGACGGCGTCGACTTCGACCTCTACCTCCAAAGGTGGCGGCGGCCGAACTGGGTCACTGTCGCCACCTCCGACCGCGCGGGCTCCGACGAGCAGATCAGCTACACCGGCCCGCCCGGCGCCTACCGCTACCGGGTGGTCTCGGTGAGCGGCTCCAGCCCCTACACGCTGAAGGCCAAGGCGCCCTGACCCGCCTTCCGCGGCCCTCACCCAGGCCGCGGCCGTCATGCCGCCGAACGGCCTCAAATCGTCTGCCGCGTGGCGTGTGGCGTTTGAGGCCCTGGCGGCAATGGCTGGATTAGGGTGGCGTTGCCCGTGCGGCGCTCTCCCCCTCCTGCTGTGAAAGCCGAGGTCGAGGAGAGTTTCATGTTCGGCAGACATGCCGTCGCCACGGGCTGCGTGCTGGCGGTCACCGCGCTCACCCTGACGGGTGTGCCGGCTGCGGCCGGACCCCGGGTTCCGGTCACCGCGTCCGCCTGGAAACCGCCGTCGGGCATGCTGGAGGCGCTCCAACGCGACCTGGGCCTGACCAGGGAACAGGTGCGGGCACGTCTGGCCAACGAGATCCGTATGTCGGGAGTCGAGGCGGACCTCCGCGAGGCGCTCGGCGACCGTTTCGGCGGCTCGTGGCTGATGGGAACCGTTTCGCAGACCCTCGTGGTGGCCACCACCGACCCCGCCGACCTCCCCACGATCGTCGCGGCGGGCGCCAGAGCCGAACTCGTCAAACGGTCGCTGACGGAACTCGCCGGGCTCATCAGTGACCTCAACGTGGACCTGCCGGGAAAAGGCGGCGGGGGTGATGTGCGCTTCGTCGACGCCAGGAACAACAGGATCGTCATCCTGTCGAAGAGCCCACTGGCGACCGAGGATCTCGTGGAGGCGGTGGGGGCCGACTCAAGTGTGGTGAAGGTGGTGCCGTCCACCGAGCGGCCCCGGCTCCTCAGCGACGTACAGGGCGGCGACGCCTACTACGTCGGTGTCGCGAGTCGTTGCTCCGTCGGTTTCTCGGTGACGCGCGGGACCCAGGCGGGGTTCGTCAGTGCCGGTCACTGCGGTAAGACCGGTGATGCCACCACCGGTTTCAACCGGGTGCCCCTGGGGATCTTCCGGGCGTCGTCCTTTCCGGAGAACGACTACGCCTGGGTCGCGGTGAACGCCGGCTGGACGCCCAAACCGGTGGTGAGCAACGGCGCCGGCGGCACCGTGCCCGTCGCGGGCTCCAGACCGGCTCTGGAGGGCGCCTCGGTCTGCCGTTCCGGCTCCACCACCGACTGGCACTGCGGCCTCATCAGGCAGTTCAACGCCAGCGTCACCTACCCCCAGGGCACCATCCACGGGCTGACCCGTACCAGTGTCTGCGCCGAGCCGGGCGACTCGGGTGGCTCGTTCATCTCCGTGGACCAGGCCCAGGGGGTCACCTCCGGCGGCTCCGGCAACTGCGCCACGGGCGGCGTCACCTACTTCCAGCCGATCAACGAGATCCTCACCGCCTACGACCTGACCCTGCTGACCGGCGACGCCACCACCCCACCGGGCACCGTCCCGCCCGCTCCGACGGTCTGCACCGGCTACCCGAAGACCTACACCGGCACGCTGAACAACGGCCAGTCCGTCTCCCAGCCGAGCCGCTACTACCGGGCCGCCGTCGCCGGCATGCACTCCGCCTGCCTGGACGGCGGTGACGGCGTCGACTTCGACCTCTACCTCCAAAGGTGGCGGCGGCCGAACTGGGTCACCGTCGCGACCTCGGAGGGCGCGGGTTCCGACGAGCGGATCAGCTACACCGGCCCGCCCGGCTTCTACCGCTACCGGGTGGTCTCGGTGAGCGGCTCCAGCCCCTACACGCTGAAGGCCAAGGCACCCTGACCCGCCTTCCGCGGTCTGGCGCGGGAGGTTCCACGGGACGTCCGCCGCGACCGGTGCCTACCGGCCGCGGCGGCGCCCCTGCTGCGGACAAGGGTGCTCTGTCCGGCAGGTAACACGCTACGTCTCGTATTATGAGACAAGTGGCCGGGGTGGCGGTATGGCGATGTAGAGTGCCTAAGACCTGCCTGTCAGGTCTCCAACTGAATATTTGCTCATCCAGAGGGGTGGAGGGATCGGCCCTGCGAAGCCCCGGCAACCATCCCGGTTCAAGACTCGTAATCGACACGAGGTCAACCGGGACAGGTGCCAATTCCGGTCTGTGACCAAGGTGGTCCGCAGACGAAGATGAGGGAAAGGCCTCGCTTCATGGCGCTCGCAACCACTGAGAACACCACCACCTCGCTCGGCCGTGTCGAAGACACCCGAAACCAGCACTTCGGCCCCGCCGTGGCCCTGTCCTGTCGCGAGTGCGGTGCCCGCTACGACCTCGGCCCGAGCTTCGCCTGTATCGAGTGTTTCGGGCCCCTTGAGATCGCCTACGACTTCGGGCGGGTGACCCGGGAGCAGATCGCCGAGGGGCCGGCCAACATCTGGCGTTACCGCTCGCTGCTGCCCGTCCCCGCCGACGTGGCCTCCAAGCCCAACATGGAGCCCGGCTGGACCAGGCTCGTCAACGCCGGCAACCTCGCCCGTGAACTGGGCATGCGCTCGCTGCACGTGAAGGACGACTCCGGTAACCCCACGCACTCTTTCAAGGACCGTGTGGTGGCCATCGCCGTCGAGGCGGCCCGTAACTTCGGCTTCCACACCCTCTCCTGCTCCTCCACCGGCAACCTGGCCGGTGCCGCCGCTGCCGCCGCCGCGCGGGCCGGGCTGGACGCCTGCGTGTTCATCCCCGCCGACCTGGAGCAGGCCAAGGTCGTCATGGCCTCCGTGTACGGGGGCAGGCTCATCGGCATCGAGGGCACCTACGACGATGTGAACCGCTTCTGCTCGGAGCTCATCGGCGACGAGCTGGGCGAGAAGTGGGGTTTCGTCAACGTCAACCTCCGGCCGTACTACGCCGAGGGCTCCAAGACGCTGGCGTACGAGATCGCCGAGCAGCTCGGCTGGCGCGTTCCCGACCAGATCGTCGTGCCGGTCGCGTCGGGCTCCCAGCTCACGAAGATCGACAAGGGTTTCAAGGAGCTGATCGAGCTCGGTCTCGTCGAGGACAGGCCATACAAGATCTTCGCGGCCCAGGCCGAGGGGTGCTCCCCGGTCTCCACCGCCTACAAGGCGGGCCACGACGTGATCCGCCCGGTGAAGCCGGACACGATCGCCAAGTCGCTGGCGATCGGCAACCCCGCCGACGGTCCGTACGTGCTGGACATCGCCCGCCGCACCGGCGGCGCGGTCGAGGACGTCACCGACCCCGAGATCGTCGACGCGATCCGGCTGCTGGCCAGGACCGAGGGCATCTTCGCCGAGACCGCCGGAGGTGTCACCGTCGGCGTGCTCCGCAAGCTGGTCGCGGCCGGGAGGCTCGACCCGGAGGCGGAGACCGTGGTTCTCAACACCGGCGACGGTCTCAAGACCCTCGACGCGGTGGCCGCCGAGGCGCGCCCCACCGCCGTGATTCGTCCCTCCCTTGACGCATTCCGTGCGGCAATCGCCTAGAAATCGTGAAAGGTACTGAATTATGAGCGTTTCTGTGCGGATTCCGACGATTCTCCGGACTTACACCGGTGGTGCTGCCGAGGTGAGCGGAGAGGGCGAGACCCTGCGCGACGTCCTCCAGAAGCTCGACGCGGACTTCCCGGGGATCGGTGCCCGGATTCTTGATGAAACGGGTAAGATCCGCCGTTTTGTCAACGTCTATGTGGGAGATGAGGACGTCCGCTTCGCCGACAACCTCGACACGGCCACGCCCTCCGGCGTCCAGGTCTCCATCATCCCGGCGGTCGCCGGGGGCTGAGACCCCGCCCCCGCACCGCGCCGGTCGCACCCGCCTCACCCTCCCGGGGGCGCTCACGACACCCTCCCCATGACACCCGCCCGGCTCCGGCCGTGTGCGGGTGTCATGCTTTGTGGCGTAAACCGGTATTCGCGGTGGGGAAAGATAATGTAATCTTTAACTAACTAATAGTGATAGTCAAACTGTGTTCTCGTACTAAATGCTCTTGTAAAGAGCTAGTTTGGTGCTTGACTCTGTTGCCCAACCGGTTCCCACAGGTATGGTCGAGGACGATCGATGTGGCGAAGTCTGCCCCGGAGATTGAGGACTTCGCGAGAGGAATGGGCGTCGTCCTTAAGTCCAGTAAGAGGAGTCGCAAGTGGCGCAGGGCACCGTCAAATGGTTCAACGCGGACAAGGGCTACGGCTTCATCGCGGTAGACGGTGGTAAGGATGTGTTCGTCCATTACTCCGCGATCATGATGGATGGCTACCGTGCACTCGAGCAGGGCCAGCGAGTCGAGTTCGAGATCACCCAGGGGCAGAAGGGTCCCCAGGCGGAGTCCGTCCGGGCGGTCTGACATGGCCGTCCCGTGAACCCGCGGGGAGGGGCCGGTGGATCCCGCGGCAGCGCAGTCCGCCGGATCCACACCACCTAGGCCCGGCTCGCCTCCCCAATCGGCGAGCCGGGCCTTCGCTTTGCGCGGAACACGCGCCCGCGTGACGCGGCGCATACGCTGACGTGGCCCGGAGCGGACGCCCGCTCCGGGCGCGACGCAGGTCAAGGGATCGTGGCTTGCACTCGGCAAGGTAGAGTGCTAAACACATTGTTGGCACTCACGCATAGAGAGTGCCAACCCTGGATCGAGGCGATGGGGCCCGCCGAACGGAGTCGTGGGCCCGCATGCCGTCGCGGGCGTCGGCTCGGTCCGGTGCAAGCCACCCTGTCTCTGGGAGGTCTAGCCGTATGGCAGCCAAGATGATCGCGTTTAACGAGGACGCCAGGCGCGGTCTCGAGCGTGGCATGAACCAGCTCGCGGACGCCGTCAAGGTGACCCTCGGCCCCAAGGGCCGCAATGTCGTTCTGGAGAAGAAGTGGGGCGCCCCCACCATCACCAACGATGGTGTCTCCATTGCGAAGGAGATCGAGCTCGAGGACCCGTGGGAGAAGATCGGGGCCGAGCTCGTCAAGGAGGTCGCCAAGAAGACCGACGACGTCGCGGGTGACGGCACCACCACCGCCACCGTGCTCGCTCAGGCTCTCGTACGCGAGGGTCTCCGCAACGTCGCCGCCGGCGCCAACCCGATGTCCCTGAAGAAGGGCATCGAGGCCGCCGTCGAGCGCGTGTCGGAGGAGCTGTCCAAGCTGGCCAAGGACGTGGAGACGAAGGCGCAGATCGCCTCCACCGCCTCCATCTCCGCGGGCGACCCGCAGATCGGCGAGATGATCGCCGAGGCGATGGACAAGGTCGGCAAGGAAGGCGTCATCACCGTCGAGGAGAGCAACACCTTCGGCCTTGAGCTCGAGCTCACCGAGGGCATGCGCTTCGACAAGGGCCTCACCTCGATGTACTTCGTGACCGACCCGGAGCGTATGGAGGCCGTCCTCGACGACCCGTACATCCTGGTCGTCAACTCCAAGGTGTCCGCCAACAAGGACCTGCTCCCGGTTCTCGACAAGGTCGTGCAGGCCGGCAAGCCGCTGCTGATCATCGCCGAGGACGTCGAGGGCGAGGCCCTGGCCACCCTGGTCGTCAACAAGATCCGCGGTCTGTTCCGCTCGGTCGCCGTCAAGGCGCCCGGTTTCGGTGACCGTCGCAAGGCCATGCTGGGTGACATCGGCATCCTGACCGGTGCCCAGGTCATCAGCGAGGACCTCGGCCTCAAGCTGGAGTCCACCACCCTGGACCAGCTCGGCCGTGCCCGTCAGGTCATCGTCACCAAGGACGAGACCACCATCGTCGACGGTGCCGGCGACGCCGAGCAGATCGCCGGCCGGGTCAACCAGATCCGCGCCGAGATCGACAACACCGACTCCGACTACGACCGCGAGAAGCTCCAGGAGCGTCTCGCCAAGCTGGCCGGCGGCGTGGCCGTCATCAAGGCCGGCGCGGCGACCGAGGTCGAGCTCAAGGAGCGCAAGCACCGCATCGAGGACGCCGTTCGCAACGCGAAGGCGGCCGTCGAGGAGGGCATCGTCCCCGGCGGTGGCGTGGCCCTGCTGCAGGCCGGCGCCAAGGCGTTCGACAAGCTGGAGCTCTCCGGCGACGAGGCCACCGGTGCCGCGATCGTCAAGAAGGCCCTTGAGGAGCCGCTGAAGCAGATCGCCGTCAACGCCGGCCTCGAGGGTGGCGTCGTGGTGGAGAAGGTGCGCAACCTCACCCCTGGTGAGGGCCTCAACGCCGCCACCGGCGAGTACGTCAACCTGTTCGAGACGGGCATCATCGACCCGGCCAAGGTGACGCGTTCCGCTCTGCAGAACGCGGCGTCCATCGCGGCGCTGTTCCTCACCACCGAGGCCGTCATCGCCGAGAAGCCCGAGAAGGCCGCGGCCGCTCCCGCCATGCCCGGCGGCGGCGACATGGACTTCTAAGTCCACCGCTTTCTGGTAAAAGAGGCGACCCCGGGATCTCGGGGGCGCCTCTTTTGCTGTTTCCCCGAGGGGTCGCCTGTCGTCGTACGTCTTCGGAGGAGTCGCCCCGACGGGCGCCGCCCGTGCGGAGCCGCGGGCGAGAGGGGGCCGCGAAAGGCCGGGACCGATCAGGGCAGGGGCCCGCGACCACATCCATGCCGTCCGGCTGATTTCCGTGCTATCAAGCAATAAATGGACAAGGTGGGCGGAACAAGAGTTCAAGTCGGTGTGTCGTTTCCGGGACACGCCGCCGTGTGGCCATAGAACGAAGTCCTTGCCGTAGCGACGGGTTCTTGGTGGTGCAGCGGTGTGCGAGGGGAACGATGGAGCATAGCCACTGGAAATCGCCCGGTCGGTTACAGAGAGGTGAGTGGCGGTCGCGCGTCCGTTCGGCTGTGGCGGTGCCGGTCATCGTGGCCGGACTGGCGGTGCCGACGGCCACGGCTGTGGCGACCAGGCTGCCGGAGAACGTCGTCTACGTGGTCAACTCACAGTCGAACACCGTGTCGGTGATCGACACGACGACCAACAGGGTCACCGCCACCATCACCGTCGGTGAGAACCCCATCGGGGTGGCGGTCGCTCCCGACAACGCGCATGTCTACGTGACCAACGCGCAGTCGGACAACGTGTCGGTGATCGACACGAGGAGCAACAAGGTCAGCGCCACCATCCCCATCAACGGCCACCCCGTCGGGGTCGACGTCTCCTCCGGCGGCACCCGCGTCTACGTGACCGACGTGCAGGCGAACGTGGTGTCGGTGATCGACACGAGAAACAACAGGGTCATCGCCATCATCCCGGTCGGCCACAGCCCCTTCAGACTGGCCGCCGCTCCCTATCGCCGTGTCTACGTGGCCAATCAGGACTCCGACACCGTGTCTGTGATCAACATGGTGACCAACAGGGTCGTCGCCACCATCCCGGTCGGCCGCAGTCCGTTCGGGATCAGGTTCTCTCCCACTCGTCCCCGTGTCTATGTGGCCAATCAGGACTCCGACACCGTGTCGGTGATCAACGTCAGGACCAACAGGGTCATCGCCGAGATTCCCGCCGGCAACCATCCCTTCAGGATCGCGGTCTCCGATGACGGCGCCTACGTCTACGTGACCAACCTGATCCCGAACGTGGTGACGGTGATCGATGCCAAGACCAACAAGATCACCGCCACCATCCCGGTCGAGGGCTCTCCCTTCGGAATCACGATCTCCCCTGACGGTGCCCAGATCTATGTGGCCAACCTGGACACGGACAGCGTGACGGTGATCGACCCCAAGACCAACGAGGTCGTCAGGGTCATCTCGGTCGGGGCAAATCCTTTCGGGATCAGAGCGGCGCATCACATTCGCCGGAGTGCCGCCCCGATCAGGGCGCGAGGGCCGGGGAGCGGGCCCTAGCGCTCGGCATCGGTGTCCCGGCGCGCGGTCACCCGCTGAGCTGGGCGGGAAGCTCCCGGGAGTGCAGGACGGTCAGTGAGGTGACGGCCCGGGTCAGGACCACATACAGGCGGGCCAGGCCGCGAGGCTCGGCATCGACGATGTCCGCGGGTTCGGCCACGATCACGTGGTCGTACTCCAGGCCCTTGGCCAGGGTCGCCGGGATGACCAGGAGACGATGGTCCTCGACGGTGTCGGGGCTCAGCACCCGGTGGTCCAGGTCGGACAGGGCCGCGGACACGGTGCCCACCAGGGCGTCGGGGACGATGACGCCGATCGAGCCCTCGCGGGCGAGTGCCTCCCGCGCGGCATGGGCCAGCGCCGTGGCCAGGTCGGGTGCCGGCCGCACCGACAGGGAGCCCGCGCCGGGGCGCAGCGACCGGGGGGCGGCCAGGTCCGGGGCGACGGAGGGCAGCAGCCTGGCCGCGTAGTCGAGGACCTCGCGAGGCACGCGGAAGCCGAGGGTCAGCTCGGTGACGGCGCCGTCCTCGAAGCCCAGATGACTCAGGACCTCGCTCCAGGACCGGGCGGACCAGGGCGTGGTGCCCTGGGCGAGGTCGCCCAGCACGGTGGCGGAGCCGGTGCGGCAGCGTCGGCCGAGGGCACGCAGCTGCATCGCCGACAGGTCCTGGGCCTCGTCCACGACCAGGTGGCCCAGCGGGACGGTCCGCTCGATCATGTCGCCCAGCTCGTCCATCAGCGCGCCGTCGGCCGCCGACCACTTCGCCGAGCGGAAGGACTTGGGAGGCTTGGGCCAGAGCAGCAGCGACTGCTCGGCGGCGGTGAGATCGTCCTTGGCGGCGGCGGCGAGGAAGGCGGGGTCGCTGAACAGCCGGTGGAGCACCTGCTGTGGAGTCAGCTTGGGCCAGACCGTGTCCACGAGCTGCCTGACCGGCTTGGACCTGGCGACCGCGTCCTGCACCCGGTCGTCGGGAGACTCACCGCGCTGCTCCATCCGGACGAGCACCAGGTGGGCGAGCCGCTGGGCGAGCGTCGCGCGCCCCGGACCGTAGCGAGTGGTGCCGCGGAGCGAGGCGACGATCTCGCGGACCTCGTGGTCCGCCACCCGGTAGCGGTTGATCCCCTTGGTGAACAGCACGCCCTCGGTGGGCTTGACCACGTGCGCCCACAGGGCGCGTCGTAGTACACCGACGATCCTCGCGTCACCCTTGAGCGTGCCGACCGCGGGGTCCTCGGGCGCGGAGTGGTCGCCGAGGATCCCGGCGACCGTGGTCTGGTCGACCTTGACCTCGCCCAGCGCGGGCAGGACGGAGGAGATGTAGGAGAGGAACGCCCGGTTCGGGCCGACGATCATCACGCCCGACCTGGCGAGCCGCTCGCGGTGGGTGAAGAGCAGGTAGGCGGCCCGGTGCAGGCCGACGGCGGTCTTCCCGGTGCCCGGGGCACCCTGGACGCACACCGTCCGGCCGAGTTCGGAGCGGACGATCTCGTCCTGGTCGGGCTGGATCGTCGCGACGATGTCGCGCATCGGTCCCGAGCGGGGGCGTTCGATCTCCTCGGTGAGGATCCTGCTCTGGGCGAGGGCGGCGCCGCCCTGGTCGAGGCGCTCGTCCTCGTAGGCGGTCAGGTCGCCGCCCTGGTAGCCGAATCGGCGGCGCAGCACCACGCGCATCGGATCGGACGGGCTGGCCTGGTAGAAGGCCCGCGAGACCGGGGCGCGCCAGTCGATCACCAGGGGGCGGCTGCGGTCGTCGTGGACGTGCCTGCGCCCGACGTAGACCGTGCCGGGAAGGTCGTCGCCCGCCTGGCGGTCGAGGCGGCCGAAGAACAGGGGCGTGCCCGAGTGGTCGGCGAGCGCCGCGACCCGCTGGTCCAGCAGCGCCTGCAGGATCTGCTGGGAGACCCAGTCTCCGGCGGCGTCGGAGGAGAGGGACTGGGCGTGCTCGCGCATCGCGCGCAGCGCCGTTCTGGAGATGGCCAGGTGCTCGCGTTCGGCGGCGAGGATCCGGGCGGGATCGTCGGTTATGTCAGGGGCCAATTGATGTGCGGGCACGCTGAAGCGCCTCCCATTCGATAAACGGAGGTGGTGGTCATCGGGTAGCGAATGGACCAGCTTAGCGGCGACGCCGGTGTGTCTCAAAAGGATTAACGCCGGACTGGGGCGCGGCGGGCGCGGGTATCCCGACGGTCGTGCGGATCTCCCCTGTCATACCGACGGTCGCCAATCTTCTACTGGCCGCGCTCTGGGGGCTTTCGGTGTTCGCGGGCTGGGGGCCGGACGCATTCTGCTCCGACCCGGGCTGCGTGGCTCGGCTGGACGGGGTGGCCTGGGTGTCGGCCCTGTTCGCGGTGATCGCGGCCGGTTGCACGGCGGGCGCCTGGCTGGCGCCCCCGATTCGCGATGACGAAAATCGTTTCATCACTCTGATGATCGCTGCGGTGATCATGTGGGTGATCGCGGAAAGCGTTTTCTTTACCGGCGGACTGATCGTTCGGTAATCGTCCTGGCACCCTCCGTCATTCTCCCGTGAAATGGCGAAAAAGCCAGGCGAACATGGTGACTCCCGCAGATCATGGGGGTATGTCGCCAGTGGCCGTAAGGCCTAGCGAGGGGGTGGTTTGTTTGTCGAAAGCCCGCGGGATTTCGTGGACCTGACACAAATTGACGACGTGTTCGCCATGTGGGGCTATTCTCCGGCGAGCACGTCGTCCGCGTCGATGATCTGATACGCGTACCCCTGCTCGGCCAGGAACCGCTGCCGGTGGGCGGCGAAATCCTGATCGACCGTGTCGCGGCTGACCACCGAGTAGAATCGGGCCCCGCCTCCGTTCGCCTTCGGCCGGAGCACCCGGCCGAGCCGCTGCGCCTCCTCCTGCCGCGACCCGAAGGTGCCCGAGACCTGAATGGCCACCGCCGCCTCCGGCAGGTCGATCGAGAAATTGGCGACCTTGGAGACGACCAGGACCTGGATCTCCCTGTCGCGGAAGGCCTGGAAGAGCCGCTCCCGCTCCTTGACCTTCGTCTCCCCCTTGATCACCGGCGCGTTCAGGTGTTCGCCCAGCTCGTCGAGCTGATCGATGTACTGCCCGATGACCAGCACCTGCTCGCCCGGGTGCTGCCGGACCAGTGCCTCGGTCACCTGCGTCTTGGACGGGGTGGTCGCGCAGAACCGGTAGCGCTCCTCGGACTCGGCCATCGCGTAGGCCAGCCGTTCGGTGTCGGTCAGCGTCACCCGCACCTCGACGCAGTCGGCCGGGGCGATCCAGCCCTGGTTCTCCATCTCCCTCCACGGCGCGTCGTACCGCTTGGGGCCGATCAGGGAGAACACGTCACCTTCGCGGCCGTCCTCGCGCACGAGCGTCGCGGTCAGGCCCACCCGCCGCCTGGCCTGCAGATCGGCGGTCATCCGGAAGATCGGCGCGGGCAGCAGGTGCACCTCGTCGTAGACGACCAGGCCCCAGTCGCGGGCGTCGAACAGCTCCAGGTGCCGGTAGACGCCCTGCCTGCGGGTCGTCATCACCTGGTACGTGGCGATGGTGACGGGCCGGATCTCCTTCTTCGTGCCGGTGTACTCGCCGATCTCGTCCTCGGTCAGCGAGGTCCGCTTGAGCAGTTCCTGCTTCCACTGGTGCGCCGAGACCGTGTTGGTCACCAGGATCAGCGTCGTCGCCTTGGCCCGCGCCATCGCCGCCGCGCCCACGATCGTCTTGCCCGCGCCGCAGGGGAGCACGACGACGCCGGAGCCGCCGTGCCAGAACGCCTCGGCGGCCTCCCGCTGGTAGGTGCGCAACTCCCAGCCGTCCTCGGTGAGCGTGATCGGGTGGTGCTCGCCGTCGACGTACCCGGCCATGTCCTCGGCGGGCCAGCCCAGCTTGAGCAGGTGCTGCTTGATGTTGCCGCGCTCGCTCGGGTGCACGGCCACGCCGTCGTCACCCAGCCGCTCGCCCAGCAGCGGCTGGATCTTCTTGGAGCGCAGCACCTCCTCCAGCACGGCCCGGTCGGTGCTGGTCAGGACGAGCCCGTGGACGGGATGCTTCTCCAGGCGGAGCCTGCCGTACCGCGACATCGTCTCGGCGACGTCGACCAGCAGCGCGTGCGGCACGGGGTAGCGGCTGTGCGCGATCAGCGCGTCGATCACCTGTTCGGCGTCGTGCCCGGCGGCCCGCGCGTTCCACAGCGCCAGCGGGGTGACGCGGTAGGTGTGCACGTGCTCGGGCGCACGCTCCAGCTCGGCGAACGGGGCGATCGCCTTGCGGCACTCCCCGGCCCTCTCGTGATCGACCTCAAGGAGCAGGGTCTTGTCCGATTGGACGATCAGTGGTCCGTCAGTCACAGACTTCTCCCTATGGTCACTGCGGGCTACGGCGGATCAGCTCATGGTCGCACTCGCGGGCGCGCCCCGCTCCATGTCTCCTGTGTGCAACGGGCGGGAGCGCCCAGGCAGTCCCGCCTCCCGTCCGGCGTGATCGATCTCACCACCTGGCCATCCCTCGCCTGCCCGGTCTGCGGCACCCGTGCGCGACCACAGGCCGCGGATGGCGATCCCGGGGATGTTCAGTCGAAGGCGCCGTTGATGCCGGCGATGATGAAGGCGGCCACACCCAGGATGATCAGCCCGATGTTGATGCCGATGCTGATCCAGGTCCACTTGAGCAGGTTCCTGGCGGCCGGGGGATCGGTGTCCACCCTCCCCAGGGCGACACTCGACAGGATGACGCCGACCAGGCCGCCGAGGGTCACGTAGCAGCTCAGCGTGCACACGATGCTGATGACCATGGCGACGATCGCGTGGGTCCTGACACCCTCGGTGTTGCGGTGCGGGGGCGCGCCGTAGCCCTGGCCATAACCGGGCCGGCCATAATCCTGTCCGTAGCCGGGCTGGCCGTAACCGGGTTCGCCGTAGCCGGACTGACCGTAACCGGGCTGACCATAACCGGGCTGACCATAACCGGGTTCGCCGTAGCCCGGCTGTCCGTAGCCGGACTGGCCGTAGTCGGGCTGGCCGTAGCCGGGGGCCTGGTAGCCGGACGGCTGGGAGTGCTCGGAGTGGTGACCCTGCTGGGGCTGGCCGTAGCCGGGGGTCTGGCCGGGCCCCGTGTTATAGGGGCTCTTCCAGTCGTCCGGGTTGGTACTGGGACCTTCGGAGTGACCGCTACTCACTGTGGATCTCTCGCTTCTGTGGAGCTCGGAACGTCGACAGGTATCACGATATGGGGCGTGAGTCGTGTGCCTTCGGCGAATGGACCCGGTCGCATCCCGGTGGCCAGGCCTTGTCCTCCTGGAACTTTCGCCCGTCGCGGCCGCTCGGGCGACGCCCCGCCGCGTCGTCGGCCACCGCGGCTCCCTCCCTCCGCCTCGCGAGGCACCACCGGCCGATCCTCGCGACGGCAAGGTCCGCGGGACAGGGCCCGGGGCCGGGATGAGACTGAAAAGGGGCCCTCGCGTCCCGGCGAGTGGCGCGATCCCACAGGACCGGTGACCGAGCTCGCGGCGGCCCCATCCCTGGATCGAGACTACCCCCGTGGCCTTTCCCCGGCACGCCGGGGCCGCCCCGGGCCCGCCGAGGGCGTCTCAGGCGATGTCGGCGATGCCGGTGATGCGGTGCAGGGCGAAGCGGTGCACCGCCGCCCGCGTCTCGTCGTAGGCGGTGAGATAGCCGCCCTCCAGCCGGGCCGGTTCGAGGATCCGGCTGGTGGCGTTGCCCTGGGAGTCGAGGTAACCGATCCAGACCTGCGACCCCTGCCGGATGGCCTCGCGCAGGGCGACGATCGTGGAGGTGGCGGGGGAGCGCGGCACCTGGCCGCCGGGAGCGGCCACCGGGGCCCTGCGGGCCTGGTGGGCGGCGTCACCCGCGCGCACGGCGCGGACGGCCGCCGCCACCACGTCGGCCTCGGGGCCGCCGAACGTGATCGGGGCGCGGGCCGCCAGGGTGCTCTCGGTCCTGCGGACGTCGAGCTGGGTGATGATCACGTCGCCGTCGAGGGACTCCGCGGCCGGTGCGTACCCCATCGCGCGCAGCGAGTCGACCAGCGTCGGCCGGGAGGACTTGGAAGCGATCACCGTGGGGGCGAGTCGCCGCAGCCGTAGCGGGATCGCCCGCTTGTCGGCCATCACCTCGTCCAGCAGCGAGGAGTCGTCGCATCGCACGTACGCGCTCGCCGTGCCGACGCGCATCCGGCCGTGGCGCCGGGCCACGTCGGTGACCAGGTAGCTGAGCGGTTGCGGCACCGGCGTGGTCGAGTGGCGCTCCAGCATGGCCAGCATCTCCTCGGCGCCCTGCCCGGAGTCCAGTGCCCGCCGGATCGACCGCTCGTCGAAGCGGTAGACCGTCGCACCGCCGGTCGACTCCACCTCGGCCGCCAGCGCCAGCCACCGTCTCAGGTCACCGGTGAGCGGCCCGGGGGCGACGGCGGTCAGGTCGGCCTGGAGGAGCACGTGGTCGAGCGGCTCGGGCAACAGCGGGAGCAGCAGGCGGGCGGCGGAGGCGGCGCGGCCACCGCCGGGGTCACCGGAGACGCCGGGGCCGTCGAGGGCCTCGGGGAGCAGGGCGCGGCCGTGGCCGGAGAGCAGCCCGAGGCCGGTGACGCCGATCTGCTCGGCCTCGCGCAGCGTGAACTCCACCAGCTGGTCGCGCTGGCCGCCGCGACGGCGGGGCTGCTCCCAGGCCAGACGCGCCCGTACCGCGTCGAGAGTGGGTGCCACCCCGGGCGTCGAGGCGAGCATGGCCAGGGTGGTGGTGCGGACCTCGGCGGCGGCGGTGCGGCGCAGGTCGGGATGGAGGGCGTTGAGCAACCGGTCACGCTCGTCGCGCTCGCCGATGACCCCCGGCACCCGGTCCATGGTGAGCCAGGCGCCTGCCAGCACGGCCCAGCGGTCCTCGGTGGCCTTCACCCGCCAGCCGTCGTAGCCGGGGGTGGGCATCCACTCCCCGTCGACCGCGCCGCTCGCCGCGACCAGCCCCGCCGCGTGGCACACCTCGACGATCAGCCCCGCCACCCACTCGGGCAGGTCGAGCAGGGTCGCGACCCGTTTGAGGTCGCGCACGGCCAGGCCGCCGCTGCGGAGCACGCCGGGCGGGTCGACGCTCCAGCGCTCGCACAGTTCCTCCACCGCGCGGGTGAAGGTGAACGCCTGTCCGGCCGCGGTACGGTCGGCGAGCCGCTGGTCGCGCTCGGTGCCCCCGGTCGCGGGCGGGAGGGGGGACAGGTCCCGGTGGATCCGGCCGTCGCGCAGGAACAGCGCGACCTCGCGGGGCAGCACCACGGTCTCCTCACCGGTGGCGGCCAGCAGCGCGCGGGAGAGGAGCTGCTCGATCGGCGACTGCGCGGTGGCGGCCCGAACCTCGCGACGGGCGTTGGGCACCCGGCCGCTGGCCGGCCCCCAGGCCAGCTCGTTGAGCGCCGACCGGGCCTGCGGCGAGACCTCCTCGACCAGCCGTCCGACGATCTCCGGATCGCCGAGCAGTGCGGCGAGGGCCTCCCTGGTGTCACCGCCCTCGCCTCCGATGTCCTGGATCAGCTCGGCCAGCCGCTCGGCGGAATGGTGCCGGAACGCCTCCTGGGCGGGCGGGCCGAGCCCGGCGGGACCGTCCAGCACCTCCCGCACACCGGGGGCCGGGGCCAGGGCCCGGTCGGGCCCGTAGACCAGCGCCATGGTGCGCAGCCGCTCGACCGCCTCCTTGAGGGCGCTCTGGAACGCCGGGCCCGCCGTCCCCGGCAGGGCGCGGGCCAGCTGGGCGCGTAGCGACCGGTAGGGGACGGGGGAGGGGAGCACGACCAGCGTCTCCATGACCGCGAGTGCGAACCGGTCGAGCCGGTCGAGTGCCCTGCCCACCGCCGACGGGCTGCAGGCTCGCCCGGCCAGCCCCTCCAGATGCGCGGGTACGGGGGTGATGAGCTCGGGGCGTACGGAGACGAGTGCCCGCAACCGGTCGTCGCTCTGACTGCGCAGCCACTCGGTGAACTCCGTGCTCATTCCGTCAATGGTAAGAGGCTTGACCGACATCATGCGGCCTGAGCGAATTCCGTGATCACACGAAGGGGGTGAATCGATCACGTGATGGGTGGTGAATGGGGAAAGAAGCCCACGAGCGAGACGATGTCGAGAGAGGATGGCCAGCGTGATCGAGCGTGCCGATTCCGATTCGGTGGATCCGGACGAGGTAGCACCGGGCGATCTCGATGTCCCCGCTCCCCGCCGGCCCGTGCGGGGGCATCCGTACGCCTCGACGGGAGTCCCCTCGGACGCCGCCGAGCCCGCACCGGGCGATTCCGGCCCCTCGGCCGCTCGCGCGTCAGGGCGGAAGGACCAGGGGACGTCACCGGACGGCGGATCGGGGGGCGGAGCGGACTCCGTGGACGAGTGGGAGGACATCGTGGAGGGCGATCCGCCGACCGAGGAGATACCGCCCGTACGGGAGCCCTCGCCGCGGGAAGCGCGGGACGCGCGGGGAACCCCGCCCGAGGCGCGGGAGGCGTCACCGGCGGCATCGGGGACGGCCCGGCAGGAGGCGCCGGAGGACGCGGGGCCGCGGCCCCGGGTGCCGCCCGGTGTGGTCAGGGGCATGCGAGCGGCGGAGGAGCTGCTGGCCAGGAGACGGGCAGGTGGTCAACGGGGGTGGCCGCGCCGGCGAGGCCCGGCCCGGTCGCGAGAGGACGTCGCCCCCGCCGCGCGTGACACCCGGGCGATCCTGCTGAGCCACCGGCGTGAGACGGTCGGCATGGGCCTGCTCGCCCTGGCGGGACTGCTGATCCCCATCCCTTTCCCGCCGATCGCGATCTTTCGGATCCCGGTGCTGGTCTGGGCCGTCGCGGTGCTCGTCGTGATCGCCTGCCAGAGCTGGCACACCTCCGACAAGGTGCTCGGGATGGCCGCTCCGATCGTGAGCTACACCCTCGGTGGCGGCCTGGTCGCCCTGGTCCGGGCCAGGAACGACCTCGGCACCGTGGTGGACGAGTTCTTCGGCATCAGCGGGCTCATGTTCCTGCTGGGCGCGGCATGGGGGGTCTTCTGGCTGGCCTACCGCCTGCTCGACTCCGAGGTCACCCCGGTGCGGGGAGGCAGGTGACGCTCCACGGGCCGGGCCGGGCCGCTCAGCCGACGGCCTGGACCGCCGACCGGGGCAGCAGGCCGAGCGCGAGGCACACCCAGGCGGCGACGAAACGGTCGCGCTCCGCGCGACCGGGAGGTTCGCCCACGGTCTCCTCGAACAGCCGGTAGTGGACCACCGCCCCGCCGAGCGCGGCACCGATGGCGGGCCAGTCGGCATCGGCCTCGGCGTACTCGGGCTGGGCGCGGAACCAGGTGGTGATCGCGTCGAACATGGGCTGCAGGAGGCCCTCGCGTACGGTCGTGACCAGCTCGGGGAACTGGCTCAGGTCGCGGAAGAAGACGCGCGTGAGGTCTCTCTCCTCGCGGACCTTGGCCAGGCCGGCCCTGCACAGGTGGGTCAGCCGCTCCTCGATCTCGGTCGAGGTGTCGACGGCGCTGAGGTCGGTCAGGGTTTCGGCGATCTGCGCCCGTGTTCTGGCCGCGTGCTCGTTCACCGCCGCGGCCAGCACCTCGTACTTGGACTTGAAGTGCCGGTAGAGCCCCCCGGCTCCCGGCGACAGCCCGGAGGCGGCCTCGATCTCGGCCACCGAGGTTGCCGAGTAGCCCCGCTCGGCGAACAGTCGCAGGGCTTCGTCGATGATCCGCTCGCGCGTTGATCTGGTCATTTCTCTGCCGATACCTCCACCATGACCCTATCCAGTGCCGACCATGCCGGGTCGCACCGCGCCGGTCCAAGCCCGTTGTGAGGGCACGTTCGCCCGGCCGTCGGGCGCTCGGGGGAACCGTCCGGGGAGGTTTGCCCGCAGGATAAGTAAACCCTTCCGGTGAAGGGTTCCACAGTGGGGGACGTCATGTACAACACCTGGGATTGGCCATATTTAGGGGGATTTGGCATTCTTTGAGGGCTTCTCGAAGAAACCTCTTCGGGTAGCCGACAAGGAGCGGTGAGTGACCCGATGAACTCGGTGGGATTCGACCTCGATCTGACGCTTGCCGACACCCGTGCGGGCATCGCCGCCGTTTACGACGAGGTGGCGTCGCGCACCGGCTTCTTCATCGACAGCGGCGCCGTGCTGGCCAGGCTCGGACCGCCGCTGGAGTGGGAACTGGCCAACTGGATGCCCGCCGCCGAGGTCCCCGCGGCGGCCGACGTCTACCGGCGGCTCTACCCGTCGATCGCGGTCCCGGTCACCACCCTCATGCCCGGTGCGCGCGAGGCGGTCGACGCGGTACGGCGGGCCGGGGGCAGGGTCACCGTGGTGACGGGGAAGAACGCCCGCGACGCGGCGCACACCGTCGAGTTCCTCGGCCTGGAAGTGGACGAACTCGTCGGATCGGTCTTCGGGGCGGCCAAGGGGCCCGCGCTCGCGACTTTCGGCGCCGCCGCCTATGTTGGAGATCATGTCGCGGACATCGAGGCGGCGCGAGCGGGAGGAGCCGTCAGCGTGGCGGTGGCAACGGGCGTCTATCCGGCGGTGGAACTGCGTGATCACGGAGCGGATGTGATCCTGGGCGATCTGACCGAGTTCGCCGAATGGTTCGACAGCTGGCGAACTCCTACGGCTCTTGTGTAATTCAGGCCCCAATACACGGTCGCTCTCGGCGTCCGCTGGGCATAACCTACATCCATTCCTTTTCACGACAGTCTGAACGAGGTCACCCCTGTGCCGAGTGGCAAGGTCAAGTGGTACGACGCCGACAAGGGTTTCGGTTTCCTCACCCGCGACGACGGCGGTGAGGTCTTCGTGCATTCTTCCGCGCTGCCCTCCGGCGTGGACTCTCTCAAACCGGGCCAGAAGGTCGAGTTCGGCGTGGCCGAGGGACGCCGCGGCCAGCAGGCGCTCTCGGTTCGAGTGATCGACCAGCCCCCCACGCTCGCCAAGACCGCCAAGCCCAAGGGCAAGCGCAAGAAGCCCGACGAGATGGTCGTCATCGTGGAAGACCTGATCAAGCTTCTGGACACGGTCTCCACGTCGTACCAGAAGGGCAAACACCCCGAGGCCACGCACGCGAAGAAGATCGCTGCAGTGCTCCGGGCGGTGGCCGACGACCTGGACGACTGACCGCCCGCCGACCGCCCGCCCCCGGCTCAGCCGTGGGGGGTGGTCAGCGGCCTGGTCCGCTTCTCGGTGGGGGCGTTCTCCGGCCGCACGACCACCGTGGCCGTCTTCGCGGCCCGCGGCCTGACCCACTCCGCGGACACCCCGTCCCGCGCGAACCGCTCTGTACCTTCGGCGGGACGAGGCCCCGGGGGGGAGGTGCCCGGATCCCGGGCGGCCTCGACCCTGGCGTCCACCTCCCGAACCCGCCTGCGGCGGCGGACCAGCAGCCAGCCGAGCGAGCCCGCCAGCACCACGGTCATCAGAGCCAGCCCGGCCGATCCGCCGGCGAACAGCGAGAGCAACAGCCCGATCAGGCCGCCCAGCACCCAGGAGATCTGCAGGAAGGCCTCCACCACGCCGAACGTGGACGAGCGCACCTCCTCGCCGATCTCCCGCTGCACGATCGCGTCCAGTGCGAGCTTGCCCAGGCCCTGGGCGAAGGCGGCCACCAGCGCGACCGCCACCGCGCTCCACAGCTGGAAGACGACCGCGGCCAGCACCGTGATCGTGGTCGTCACCGCGAGCGTGGCCAGCACGATGACCTGTGGGGAGTGGTTGCGCACCCAGGAGGCCACGGCCGTGCCCGCCAGCCCGCCGGCACCGGCGGCCACGGCCAGCACACCGATGGCGACCGTCGGCGGAAGGCCGGGCAGGTTCCTGTCCTGCACGAGGAAGAGCAGGTAGAAGAGGAGGAATCCGGAGTAGAGGCGGATCGCCACGTTGGCCCACATCGCCTCGGCCACCACCGGGCCCACGTTCAGCATCGTGCGCCAGCGGTGCGGCCGCTCCTCGCCGCTCTCGTCCAGCTCCTCCAGGTCGGGGGAGTCGACGTGGCGCGGGAGCCGCACGGCCAGCACGCCCTGGAGCAGGAAGAGCACCGTCGCCCCGCGCAGCACCCACTCGGCGCCGAGCCAGGCGCTGACCCCCGCGCCGACCGGCACCGCGACGCCGGCCGTGACCAGCGCGAACAGGGCGACCCTCGCATTGGCCGTGACCAGCGCGATGTCGGCGGGCAGCACGCTCGGCATGATCGCCGCGCGGGAGACGTTGTACGCCTTCGACAGCACCAGCACGGCCAGCGCGGCCGGGAAGATCGTGAACACGTCTCCGGGGACGATCGCCGCCGCCATCGCGAAGCAGAGCAGCCCGCGGCCGAAGAGGGTGCCGGCCATCACGAAGCGCCGCCCCGAGCGAAACCGGTCGAGGACCGGGCCGACGAAGGGGGCGACCACCACGAACGGAATCATCGTGATCAGCAGGTAGAGGGCGACCTGGCCGCGGGCCTCGTTCACCGGGAGCTTGAAGAGCGTCCCGGCCAGGGCCGCGGTGACCAGGGCGTCACCCGCGCTGTGCGCGGCGGTCAGCTCGATCAGCTGGCCCAGCCCGGTGCGGCCCGCGCCCTGGGCGTGGGTCAGCCGTCGCGCGGCCCGGCCCACTCGCTGGGTGCCGTTGACCGCGCCCAGGGCCGCCCGGGTCGTCGCCCGGCCCGTGCCCCGGCCGGCGCGCGCGCCGGCCCGGCCCGCGGCGGCGACCGACCTGCCGACCTGCCGAGAGGCGTCACTCACCGTCTTGCGAACCCGCTCCCACCCAGCTGCCACGTATCCAGTCATACCCGAAGGGCGGGGGAGTTGTCCGATGCGCCTGGTCACTCCCCGGGCTAACGGGAGTCCGCGGTGCCGTTCGCTCCGGTCATGGGTGAGAATGAACTGTGAGCGCAGTGAGCGAGCGAGCCAGTAGGGACAGCAGCCGTCGTGCTGCGGGGCTGACGGGAGACGACTCGTGAGCCGGACTCGATCCCGCGCCGTGGTCCTTGACCAGGCGTGTGTCGCGGCCGTCGACCTGGCCCGTGCCGCGGTCGAGGAGAACGTCAGGCCGGGCGATGTGGGCGAGCACCTCGGGGTCGAGGGCGAGGGCGACCGCGTCGTCACCCACTACTTCGCATGTCTCGACCGCGCCTACCGCGGCTGGCGCTGGGCCGTCACCGTCGCCCGCGCCTCGCGGGCGCGCAACGTGACGGTCAGCGAGGTCGTGCTCCTGCCGGGGGCGGGCGCGCTGATGCCGCCGCAGTGGGTGCCCTGGAGCGATCGGCTCCGTCCGGGCGACCTCGGCGTGGGCGACCTGCTGCCCACCTCGGAGGACGACGACCGGCTCGCGCCCGGCTTCACCGAGACCGGTGACGACTCCGACCAACAGATGATCTTCGAGTACGGCCTCGGCCGGGCCCGGGTGCTCTCCCCGATCGGCCGCGACCGGGCCGTGCGGCGCTGGCACTCCGGCGAGTCGGGACCGCACACCCCGCTCGCGCACGCCGCCCCCGCCCAGTGCTCCACCTGCGGTTTCTACTGGCCGCTCGCGGGCGCGCTGCGTACCGGCTTCGGCGTCTGCGCGAACGAGTACGCCCCCGACGACGGGCGGGTGGTCGCCGCCGACCACGGCTGCGGCGCGCATTCCGAGGCCGCGGTGCTGCCGCACCAGGTCGAGCCGACCGCGCCGATCCTCGACGATCTCTCGCTCTCGTACGACACCGCCGAGGACGTCCCGGAACCCGACCTGACCGGGTCGGTGGACGATACGGCCTCCGAGCCGCTCGGTCACTCCTGACCCGGCGCCGCCGGGTCTGTTCCGCCCCGCAGCCGCCCCCGCAGCCGCCCCGCCGCCCTCCCGGCGGTCCGCCCGGCCGTCGCCGTTCGGGCGCCGCTCTCGTGGTGTCCCGGCGGGGGAGCCCGGCCGCGGGGCCCTGACCTTTGGAAGATCGCCTTGACTGACATCTTCGGTACCGAACGACTGCGCTCCACCGTCCTGGCGGCCTGGAAGGCCTCGCCCGCGCGTTTCCGCGAGGACGCCAACGCGGAGGAGGACTTCGCGCTCGGCGGCTACCGTGACCGGCTGATCGTCGAGCTCGCACAGAACGCCGCGGACGCCGCGCTCCGCGCCGGGGTGCCGGGAAGGCTGCGCCTCTCGCTGCGAGAGGGCGTGCTGTCGGCGGCCAACATCGGCGCTCCCATCGACACCCATGGGATCGAGGCGCTGTCCACGCTGCGCGTCTCCGCCAAGCGCGGCGACGCCCACGCGGCCGGCCGGTTCGGCGTCGGGTTCGCGGCCGTGGTGTCGGTCTGCGACGAACCGGTGATCGGCTCGCTCGGCTCAGGGGTCGTCCGCTGGTCCCGTGACCAGACCGCCGCCCTGGTGGCCGCCGAGCCCGAGCTGGCCAAGGAACTCGCCGAGCGCGGAGGGCACGTCCCGCTGCTGCGCCTGCCCTTCCCCGCCGGCCCGATCGAGATCCCCGCCGGGTTCGACACGCTCGTCCGGCTGCCGCTCCGGGACGGGGCGGCCGAGGACGCCGTCAGAGCGATGTTGAGGGAGACCAGCCCGGCTCTGCTGCTGGGCCTGCCCGCCCTGGAGGTGATCGAGATCGACCTGGACGGGGAGACGAGGGTCGTCACCGCGGAGGGCTGGCAGGTCGTCTCGGTCTCCGGGCGCTTCACCCCCGAGCAGATGGCCGAGCTCTTCGCCGACCGTCCGACCGAGGAGCGCTCCCGGCCGCACTGGCTGGTCCGCTGGGCCGTACCCGTGAGCGAGGCGACCGGGGAGCCCCGGCCGCTGCCCGCGCTGGTGCCGCCCGTGGTGCACGCGCCCACGCCGAGCGACGAGCCGCTCGACCTGCCCGCGCTGTTGATCGCCTCGTTCCCGATGGCCACCGACCGGCGGCACGTCGCACCGGGCCCGCTGACCGACTTCCTGGTCGAGCGCGCCGCGGACACCTACCTGGAACTGCTCGCCGGCCTGCCGCGGACGCCCCGGCTCCTCGACCTCGTCCCCGGCCTGATGGGCAAGGGCGAGCTCGACGCGAGCATCCGCCGGGCGATTCTGCGCAGGCTCCCCGACGCCCCGCTGCTCCCCGCGCTCTCCCTGCCGGCCGACCAGGGGGCCGACCAGGGGGCCGAGGCCGGTCCCGGCGAGGCCGGGGCCTCGCTGCTGCTTCCCGACGACCTCGCGGAGAGCGCCGGCGCGGCCTGGGCTCCGCCCGCGGTCGGCGCGGACCTGGTCATCTCGGGGCGGCAGGCGTCCGTGGTCACGGCCACGGCCGAGCTGCTGGAGAGGATCGCTCCGATGATCGGTGGGCTGCTGCCCGCGGGGTGGCCGTCCCGGCATCCGGCGATCAACGCGCTCGGCGTCAGGCGGGTGCGACTCTCCGACATCGTGGACATGCTCTCCGGCGACGCCGTCAAGGACCGGGATCCGGCCTGGTGGCGGTCGCTGTACGAGGTGCTGCCCGCCGACGACCCGGAGGCGCTCGGCGCGCTGCCGGTGCCGCTCGCCGACGGCCGCCTGGTCAGGGGACCGCGCGGCACGCTGCTGCTGACCGACGGCTCCGCGCTGGACCCGGCGGTTCTCGCCCCGCTCGGGTTGCGCGTGGTGCACCCGGACGCGGCCCACCCCCTCCTGCTCAGGCTCGGCGCGGCTGAGGCGACGCCCCGCACGGTCCTGGAGGATCCGCTGACCCGCTCCGCCGTCTCGGAGTCGCTGGAGGGCGCCGACCCGGAACCGGTGGCCCAGGCGGTGCTCGCGCTGGTCGACGCCGCGGGGCTGACCGCGGGCGACGCGCCCTGGCTGGCCGAGCTGGCGTTGCGCGGCGCCGACGGCGAGCTGTACCCGGCGGGCGAGCTGCTCCTCGCCGACGGGGCGCTGGCCGGGCTGCTCGACGCGGAGACGCACTTCGGCACCGCCGCGCCCGAGCTGGTCGAGCGGTACGGCCGGAGGGTACTCGCCGCGGTCGGGGTGCTCGACGGCTTCGCCGTGGTCAACGACCACGACGTCATGATCGACCCGGACGAGTGCGACCACGACCTCGATCGCGAGGACGAGTGGCTGGAGACGGTCCTCGACCTGCTGCCCGAGATGAACGTGCCGCCGGTCGCCCGGGAGTTCTCCGCGGTCCGGGACCTGGAGTACGTCGCCGACTGGCCCGCCGCCCTCGCCCTGCTGTCCCGCCCGCCGCTCCGCTCGGTACTGCATCCGCTGCGGGTCCTGGTGTCGGGGGAGGTCGTGGAGGTCCCGTCCTACACCGCGTGGTGGCTCTCCACGCACCCGGTGCTCGGCGGCAGGCGCCCCACGCAGCTGCGACTCCCGGCGGGTGACCCGCTGCTGTTCGGCCTGTACGGGGACGCCCCGGCGGATGTCGACGAGGCCGCGCTGGCGATGATCGGCGTCCGGAGCACGCTGGCCGACCTGCTCGCCTCCCACGGGGGGCCGGACGAGCTGCTCGATCTGCTGGGCGACCCCTCCGTGGAGGTCGACCGGGCGCAGCTCCGCTCCCTGTGGGTGGCCCTCGCCGCCGTCGACCCCGCCCGTGTCGCGCCCCCGCGCGCCGTCCGCGCGGTCCTGGGTGACGAGATCGTCGTGGTCGACGCCGCCGACGGCCGGCCGGTGCTCGCCGGTGCCGAATCGGGGGCCGGTTCGGGGGACGAGGGCGCGGGCGAGCCGGTCGTGGTCGAGGCGCCCGACCTGCTGCCGCTCGTCGCGGGACGGCCGTTGGTCCTGGCCCCGTTCGACCTGGCGGAGGCGCTCTCCGAGCTGCTCGACCTGCCGTTGGCCGGCGAGGAGGCGGCCGGGGAGGTGACGTCCTCGGGCGAGGTCCGTGACGTCCCGCCCGCGGTACGGTCGCTGCTGCCGACCGCGCCGGCGAGCTACGTGGCGCACGAGCGGCTGCTGGTGGACGGCGTCCCCGCGGCCTGGCGGTTCTTCGAGGGCATGGTGCACGCCTCGGATGTGGAGGGGCTGGCGCGCGGGCTCGCCTGGGCGTCCGGCCAGTGGGGCGACCGGCTCGCGGTGGCGGCGCTGCTGCGCGATCCCGCGGCGGTGCCGCTGCTGCTCGCCGAGGCCGACCTGGACAGCTGGACCGCCTCGACCTAGGGGCTCGACCACTTGGGGCTCGACTCGGACGATCGTCCCGGGCGCGAGCGTCGGGTCACGCTCGCGCCGGTTCCGGGCACGCTGCCGGGATCGGCGCGGGCGTGGCCGGTACGGGCGTGGCCGGGACGGGGGCGGTCGAGCGGCTCAGAAGATCGCCGTGGTGGGTTCGATCGGACCCTCGGACGGGGGCGGGGGGCGGCGGTCGCGGCGGCGTACGAACCAGAGGCCGAAGAGGCCGCCGCAGATGCCCGACACGCACATCCAGATCCACCAGCGGTGCTCGGGGTCCGGCTGCACGACCAGGAGGACGACCAGGGCGACGGCCCACAGACCCGTACCCGTGAGGATCGTGAGCTTGTCGTTGGTCTTCAACGGCTGCAGATCCGGGAGGCGTGGCTGGTTCACGCGCTCCAGACTAGGCGACGGGGTCGCAGGGTTCGCAAAACGGATTACGTCAAAGCGCGAATCCATCTCGAAACCATCACCATCGGCGACCAGGTCTTCCCGGAAGGGGGACTCGCTGTCACTCTGCGTGAGTGAAAGATAGTAAAACCTCCCAAATAAGTGGACTTGACCGTTTCTTCCACATCTCCGACCGGGGCTCCTCCGTGGGCCGGGAGGTGCGCGGCGGTCTCGCCACGTTCTTCACGATGGCCTACATCGTCGTGCTCAACCCTCTGATCATCGCTACCGTCCCGGACGTCGAGGGCCAGTTCATCGGCGACGGGAGTGTGCCCAACGTCCCGCTCGTCGCGGCCGGTACCGCCTTTGTGGCGGGAGTGCTCAGCATTCTGATGGGGGTCATCGGCAAGGTCCCCTTCGCGATGGCCGCGGGACTCGGCCTGAACGCCTTCGTGACCTTCGGCATCGCCTCGCAGATGTCCTGGGAGTCGGCGATGGGCCTGGTGTTCCTGGAAGGTGTGATCATCGGGCTCCTGGTGCTGACCGGGTTCCGCACCGCCGTGTTCAACGCCATCCCACCTCAGCTCAAGACCGCGATCAGCGTCGGTATCGGCCTGTTCATCGCCCTGATCGGCTTCGTGGACTCGGGCTTCGTCCGCCGCGTGGCCGCGGGACCGCCGCTGGAGCTCGGCATCGCGGGTTCGCTGGCCAGCTGGCCGATCTTCGTCTTCGTGGTCGGCCTGCTGCTGATGGTGGTGCTGGTGGCGCGCAAGACGAAGGGCGCCATCCTGATCGGCATCATCGCCACGACGGTTCTCGCGATCATCGTCCAGGCCGTCACCAAGGTCGGTGCCGCGACGGTGCCGGGCCAGGACCCCAACCCGGCGGGCTGGCAGCTCGTCGTTCCGGAGATGCCCAAGGAGATCTTCGGGTTCCACAACCCGCTGGTGCTGTTCGCGGAGTTCGACCCGATCGGCGCCTTCGGCTCGGTCTCGGTCATCGTGGCCCTGCTGCTCGTCTTCACCCTGCTGATCACCGACTTCTTCGACACCATGGGCACGATCGTGGGCGTCGGCGGGCAGGCCGGGCTGGTCAAGGAGGACGGCACCCTGCCCAGGACCCGGGAGATCCTCCTCGTCGACTCGATCGGCGCGGCGGCCGGAGGCGCGGCCTCCGTCTCCTCCAACACGACCTACATCGAGTCGGCCGCGGGTGTCGGCGAGGGGGCGCGCACCGGCCTCGCCAGCGTCGTCACCGGTGTCCTGTTCCTGCTGGCGATCTTCTTCTCGCCGCTCGTCGCGGTCGTCCCCTACGAGGCCGCCGCCCCCGCCCTGGTCGTGGTCGGCTTCCTGATGATGACCTCGATCCGCGAGATCGACTTCACCGACTACGAGATCGCCATCCCGGCGTTCCTGACGATCGTCCTGATGCCGTTCACGTACTCGATCGCCACCGGTATCGGCGCGGGTTTCGTCACCTTCGTGCTGATCAAGCTGATCAAGGGCAAGGCCCGCGAACTGCACGCGCTGATGTGGATCGTCGCGGCGCTGTTCGCCGTCTACTTCGCCCTCGGCCCGATCAAGGTCCTGTTCGGCCTGGGCTGAGAAGCCGCGCGGAAGCCGTCACGGTGCTCGATCCTCATCGGTCGCCGTGGCGGCTTTCGCGTGTCGGGGGCGGCTGCTTCACGCCAGGATTGGCGAGCCCCTGATCGTCCGGCCCGCCCCCGGCAGGAAACCCGTTGGAGGGAATCACGTGCGGTCGTATATAGTTAGCAAAGGTAATGACTTATGATAACGAATCATCCCAGGAAGGACCACGTCGCGATCCTGCGAAGCGACGCCGGTCTGGCTTCGTCCCTGCGCGTGTCACTGGCACGACTGAACAGGCGCCTGCGCAGGCAGGCCGCGGTGCACTCGCTGACGCCCACCCAGCTCGCGACGCTCGCCGCCGTGGAACGGCATTCCGGGATAACCCCCGGAGAATTGGCCGATCTAGAGAAGGTGCAGCCGCCCTCGATGACCCGCGTGATCGCCGTGCTGGTCGAGCGGGAGCTGGTGTCGCGTACGCCGCACCCGACCGACCGACGCCAGGTGACCGTGAGCGTGACCGGCCAGGGGTCGGCGCTGCTGAAGGAGGAGCGCCGCCTCAAGGAGGCATGGCTGACGCGGCAGCTGAAGGAGCTGACACCCGAGGAGAAGGCGACGCTCAGGCAGGCGGCCCTGATACTGGAGAAGCTCAGCCGGATCTAGCCGACCCCGAGGAACCCGGGGCCCCGGCGGTCCCGTGTGACGCCGGGGCGTCCGCCGTGCCAGGCGGAAAGTCCGGAAGAAGGCCCGGAGGAAGACTCGGACTGAGGGCGCGGGTGCGGCGGCGGGCCGCGAGGGCCGCCGCGGTGAACGAGCTCCAGGCCACCGAGAGTGGATCGGCCCAGGTCGTGCCCGAGACGCGGGACGGGATGTTCCGGTCGCTCCGCGTCTACAACTACCGGCTGTTCGCGGCCGGAGGCGTGGTCTCCAACGTCGGCACCTGGATGCAGCGCACCGCGCAGGATTGGCTGGTGCTCGACCTGACGAAGGGCAACGCCGCCGCGCTGGGCCTGACCGTCGCGCTGCAGTTCCTGCCGCTGCTGCTGTTCGGACTCTGGGGCGGCATGCTCGCCGACCGCTATCCCAAGCGGTTGCTGCTGATCGTCTGCCAGTCGCTGATGGGCCTGCTCGCGCTCACCATGGGTGTGCTCACCGTGACCGGCTCGGCCCAGGTCTGGCAGGTCTACGTGATGGCCTTCACGCTCGGCCTCATCGCCTGTGTCGAGGTGCCGACCCGGCAGGCGTTCGTCGTCGAGATGGTCGGCCGCAAGGACCTGTCCAACGCGATCGCGCTGAACTCGTCGAGCTTCAACCTGGCCCGGGTGGTCGGCCCGGCCGCCGCGGGTGTCCTGATCCACGCGCTGGGGGGCACCGGCCCGATCTTCCTGATCAATTTCGTGTCGTTCGCCGCGGTGCTCAGCGGGCTGCTGCTGATGCGCACCTCCCAGCTGACCACCCCCGAACCGGTGCCGAGGGCCAAGGGGCAGCTTCGCGAGGGCCTGCGCTACGTGATGGCGCGGCCCGAGCTGCTCATGCCGATCCTGCTGATCGCCTTCGTCTCGATGTTCACCCAGTCGTTCTCGATGTCGATAGCGCTGATGGCGCGCGAGACCTTCGGGGCCGGCGCCTCCTCGTTCGGGCTCGCCTCCAGCATGTTCGCGATCGGGGCGCTGGCGGGAGCGCTGATGGCGGCGCGGCGGGTCAGGCCGAGCAGGCGCCTGCTGGTCGGTGGAGCCGTCGCGTTCGGCCTGTTCCAGATCGCCAGCGGCCTGGCGCCCTGGTATCCGCTCTACCTGATCCTGCTCGTGCCCGCCGGCGTCGCGCTGATCTCGATAAACACCGCGGCCAACGCCGGCGTGCAGCTGGCCACCTCGCCGGAGATGCGCGGCCGGGTGATGGGGATCTACGTGCTGGTGTTCACCGGGGGAGCCCCCCTCGGTGCGCCGCTGCTCGGCTGGATCTCCGAGCTGGGCGGGGTGCGTACCGGAGTCGTGATCGGCGGGGTGCTCACTCTGATCGGCGCCGCTGCGGCGACAATGCTGACAAGGGTGATCAGCAGGAGGTCGCATGCGGCTGTTCGTGGGATTACCGCCGCCACCGCCGGCGCGCGATGAGCTCGTCCGCGCCCTCGAACCTCACCTGGCGCGATGGCCGGGGCTGCGCTGGCTGGACGCGGAGAACTGGCATGTGACGCTGTCGTTCCTGGGGGAGGTGCCCGACCGTGCGCTGCCCGAGTTGCGGACGCGGCTCGCCAGGGCGGCCGCGCGGCACGTCCCGATGACACTGTCCTTCGCCGGCGCCGGCGCGTTTCCCTCGGCGGGCAGGGCGCGGGTCTTCTGGACCGGGCTGTGCGGTGACCGCCTCCGGCTGGGCCGCCTGGCCGACTCCGTGGCGGCCGGGGCGCGCCGCGCCGGAGTCGGCCAGGCGGAGCACCGGAGGTTCACCCCGCATCTGAGCCTGGCCAGGTGCCGTCCCGAGACGGACATCGGTCCTCTGGTCGAGGCGTTCGGGCCGTTCTCCGGCACCGAGTGGGAACTGGGGACGGTGCACCTGATACGGAGCAACCTCGGGGCCAAGGTCCGCTACGAAACGGTTGAGGAATGGGACCTGGCGGCGCGGGCACCTCGTGGGCAGGGCTAGGCTCCAGGGCGTGGATCGTCCCCGTCGCTGGCTGCTGCCCACGGTGCTCGTGCTTCTCGTGCTCCTCGTGGTGATCGGCGCACTCGTGTCCTAGGCCCTGTCCCCTGGATCTTCTGCCCCGCCGCACCGCGGCCCCCTCTCACGCCCCACGAGAGGCCCCTGACCGAGCCTGGCCACGGCGAGAGCCGCGGGACGGGAGGCCGGCCGCCCGTCGACGGCCTACCAGGCGTACTCCTCCGGCGCCGTCCTGAAGCCGGGGAAGATCTCGTCCAGGCGGGCCAGGGCCTTCTCGTCCAGCGTGATCTCCAGCGCCTTGACGGTGCCGTCGAGCTGGTCGAGCGTGCGCGGCCCGATGATCGGCGCGGTGACGACCTTCTGGTGGAGCAGCCAGGCCAGCGCGAGGTTGGCCGGGTCCACACCGAGCTCGTCCGCGAACGCCTCGTAGCGCTCGATCTTGTCGCGGTGCTTCTCCAGCTGGGCGGTGATCTGCTCCGAGGCCGACCGGCCCTTGTCGATCTTCTTGAGGATGCCGCCGAGCAGGCCGCCCGCGAGCGGGCTCCACGGGATCAGGCCCAGGCCGTAGTCCTCGGCCGCCGGGATGACCTCAAGCTCGGGGGCGCGGACGATCAGGTTGTAGTGGGACTGCTCGGAGACCAGGCCGAGAGTGTTGCGCCGCCGCGCGCTCTCCTGGGCCTTGGCGATGTGCCAGCCCGCGAAGTTGGACGACCCCACGTACAGGATCTTGCCCTGCTGCTTGAGGATGTCCATGGCCTCCCAGAACTCCTCGAACGGGGTGCTCCGGTCGATGTGGTGTGCCTGGTAGAGATCGATGTAGTCGGTCTGCATCCGCTTCAGCGACGCGTCGGCGGCGCGCCGGATGTTGAGCGCGGACAGACGGCCCTCGTTGGGCCAGTCGCCCATGTCGCCGTAGAGCTTCGTGGCGATCACCGTCTTCTCGCGGCGCTCGCCTCCCTTGGCGAACCATCGACCGATGATCTTCTCGGTGATGCCCTCGCCCTTCTTCCAGCCGTACACGTTGGCCGTGTCGAAGAAGTTGATCCCCAGCTCATGGGCGTGGTCCATGATCGCGAAGGAGTCGTCCTCCGAGGTCAAGGGGCCGAAGTTCATCGTGCCCAGGCAGAGGCGGCTGACCTTCAGGCCGGTACGGCCAAGCTGCGTGTATTCCATGCGCCCACCCTAAATACCTGGAGTGCACTCCAGGCGAGAGGATCGGCGGGGAAATCCGTGCCGGCCGCCTCCGTCGCGTCTGTGACGTCCGCCGGTTCCGCCGGGGCATGATGGCTGGATGCTGAGTAAGCCGGGGGAAGTCTTGGTCCGCGCGTTCGCGGTGGTCGGCCTGACCGCGGCCACGGCCTTCACGGGGCAGAGCGCGCCGGCGGGCGGTGGGCGGGCGGCATGGGCCGACGCGGGTCAGGGCACGCGAGCGGACGGTGAGGAGCGGATCCTCTTTCGCTTCAAGGACGGCCGGATCGGCGAGTCGAGCGGGCTGGCGGTCTCGCCGACCCACGAGGGCGTCTACTACACGCACAACGACAGCGGCTCCGGGCCGGTCTTCTACGCGGTCGGCCCCAAAGGTCAGACCCGTGCGACCTTCACCCTGCGGGGGGCGGAGGCCCGCGACTGGGAGGGCATGGCCGCCTCCGTCGACCAGAAGACCGGCCGGGGGGTGCTCTGGTTCGCGGACATCGGCGACAACTTCGACGGGGCCTGGCCTGACATCTCGGTGTACAAGGTCGCGGAGCCCACGGTGCTGAGCGACGCCGTCGTCCCCGCCGTGCGCTACCGCTTCCGCTACGAGGACGGCGGGCACAACGCCGAGGGCGTCATGGTGAACCCCCGCACCGGGCGCCTCTACATCGTGACCAAGCAGTTCGCCGGCGCCGTCTACGAGGCACCGAAACGGCTGCGCACCGACAGGGTCAACGTGCTCCGCAAGGTCGGTCCCGCGCCCCTCATGGCCACCGACGCCGCCTACGCCCCCGACGGGTCGAGCTTCGTGATCCGAACCTACTTCTCCGCCACGGTCTACCGCGCTCCCGGCGAACAGATCACCCGGGTGACGATGCCGCAGCTGGATCAGGCCGAGTCGATCGCCTACACGCGTGACGGCAGGTACCTGCTGACCGGTAGCGAGGGGAAGCGCAGCCCGGTCTACCAGGTGCCGCTGCCCGAGGAGGTTCTCCGCGAGGCGGCTCCGGA
Organism: Streptosporangium sp. NPDC049644; assembly: GCF_040675205.1. Taxonomy (NCBI): domain Bacteria; kingdom Bacillati; phylum Actinomycetota; class Actinomycetes; order Streptosporangiales; family Streptosporangiaceae; genus Streptosporangium; species Streptosporangium sp. NPDC049644. The sequence continues at coordinate 32,342 of NZ_JBFAOJ010000037.1, forward strand.
ACCCACGACCGCCCTGCGGCGGGCGGCCCCCACGCCGGACGCCGAACCGGCCCCCACGCCGGTCGCCGGGAAGAAGGCCGAACGGGACGACGCGGGCGAGGACGCGGGCGTGCCGACCTCGGCCGTGCTGCTCTGGCTGGCCATCGCCGCGGGCGCCACGGGCACCATCACCCTGATCGCCCGTAACACCCGTTGAGCGGCGATCTCCGGCCGGGGAGGCTTCCGGTTCAGTCGGGAAGTCGCAGGTCGCGAGGGGCGGCCTGAGTCAGGGAGGCCGCCACGTCGGCGTCGACGGGGAACCAGGCGGACAGCCCGGTTATCTGCAGGAGACGTCCCAGGACGTCCGAAACCTCGGCCAGCCGCAACCAGCCGCCCGCCTCCGAGGTCATGCGCGCGCCGCTGAGAAGCGCCCGCAGTCCGGTGGAATCGCAGAAAGTGATCTTCTGGGCGTCGATGACGATCCGCGGGCGGCATTCGGAGACCAGCCGCTCGATGGTCTTCCTGAGCAGTTCGCTGGAGTTGTGGTCGATGTCGCCCGCGACGCTGATCACGGTGCAGCCGGCATGCTCGTGGTGGTCGACGCCGATGGAGAGTTCTCTGCTCATCGCCTCGCATTTCCACCCGGTGAAGCTGTCGGTCTCGGCTGTCGTCCGACCTGATCAAGGTATACCCCGCCGGACCGCCGGGGTGGGCGACGGGCGGGAGACATGTGCGTAACGGCTGCGAGGACCATCGTTCGTCTCCCGTACCGCCGGCCGGTCCGGAACATGACCCCGTACCGAAGATGAATGACCACATCCAGATTTATTGCCCTGACATATTCGAATATTCCTCAACCGTCCCGGATGGATTTCCGGCAATAGGCAATGATGGTTAAGAACCAGAGGGGTTATCCCTTCTCTTCCGGTGAGGATTGCCGCTAACTTTCGAAGATGCGCGTTCTGGTAACCGGGGCATCAGGTTTCGTCGGTTCGCATGCGGTCGCCGCGCTTCTCGCCGACGGGCACGAGCCGCTTCTTCTCATCCGCAATCCAGAGAGAACGCGCGAAGTGCTGGCCGGTGTCGGGGTGACGGAGCCGGTTCCCCTGCACAGGGCCGATATCCGCGATACGGCGGCGGTGCGGGACGGGCTCGAACAGTGCGACGCGGTCATTCACGCCGCCGCGGAAATCGGGGTCATCGGCCGTGCCGGTGATCTGGCCGGTACGAATGTGACCGGAGCGAAGAACGTCCTCGGGCAGGCCGTCGAACTCGGTCTCGACCCGGTCGTGCACATCTCGAGCATCGGTGTCTTCGTGCCCCCGACCGGTCCGGTGATCACGACCGAGAGCCCGCTCTCCACGCCGAGGAACGAGTACGGCAGGAGCAAGATCTCCGCAGAGCACTACGCCAGACGGCTCCAGGAGCAGGGGATGCCGGTCACGATCGTCTATCCGGCGGCGGTCGCCGGACCGTACCAGCCCTCGCTGGACGCGCTGATGGACGGGCTGCGCGCGGGGCTGGAACAGGGGTGGCCGATCACCGCCGGCGGCGTCGGCGTCGTCGACGTACGGGATCTGGCCCTCGTGCTCGCCCGCTGCCTCGAACCGGGGCTGGGGCCTCGCCGATTCATGCTGGGCGGGCACTACCTCACCTGGGCGCAGCTCGCCGACGTCTGCGACGAGGTGACCGGGAACCGCTGCCGGAGGTTCCGGGTCCACCGGTCGGTGCTGCGCGGCGCGGCGGCCGTGGTCGACGCGATGAAACTGATCAAGGAGATCGACTACCCGCTGACCAGGGACGCCGTCGAGATGATGGTCACGATGGTCCGCGCGTACGACACCCCGACCCTTGAGGCGCTCGGCGTGGGGTTGCGGCCGGTCCAGGAGACCGTCACCGACTCGCTGCGCTGGCTGGCGCAGGAAGGGCACCTCGGTCTGGACAAGGTCGGCAGGCTGGCGGGTAGTGTCACGCGGTAACGCGATCCCTCCAACGCGACAGGGGTGGCGGCGGTGACCACCTCACAGTCAGGAGTCGGCGATGGACGTCGGGGTCGTCGGTGCGGGGATCGTCGGTCTGGCCGTCGCCAGTTCGTGGGTGGGCGTCGGCGGTGGGTGTCGGGGTCGAGGTGCGGACGGGGGGCGGCGATGAACGTCGGGGTCGTCGGTGCGGGGATCGTCGGTCTGGCCGTCGCCAGGGAGGCGGCGCTGACCCGCGGGGCCAGGGTGACGGTGCTGGACAAGGAGGACCGCGTAGGAGCCCACCAGACCGGGCACAACAGCGGCGTCGTCCACGCCGGGATCTACTACCGGCCCGGTTCGCTCAAGGCCACGCTCTGCCGTGAGGGGGTGGCACTGCTGCGGCAGTACTGCGCCGAGCACCGCATTCCCTACGACGAGGTCGGCAAGCTCGTCGTCGCCTCGACCTCGGCCGAGCGGCCCGAGCTGCGGCGGATCGCCGAGCGGGCCCGCGCGAACGGGGTTCCCGGCATCGCCGAGCTGGACGCGCTGGGCCTGCGGGAGATCGAGCCGCACACCGTCGGCACGGGTGCCGTGCACTCCCCGCGCACCGCGATCGCCGACTTCCCGGCCGTCGCCAGGCGTCTGGCCGCGGACGTGGCGGAGAACGGCGGATCGGTGCTGCTCTCACATCCGGTGCGCGCGGTACGGGAGACCGCGAGCGGGGTGAAGGTCCGGGCGGGGGAGCGGACACTGAGCTTCGACCGGCTGATCGTCTGTGCCGGGCTCGGCACCGACACCGTCGCACGGATGGTCAAGGCCACCGGGGACGTGCGGATCGTCCCCTTTCGCGGTGAGTACTACGCGCTGGCCGGCGCGGCGAGGGACCTGGTCCGAGGGCTCGTCTACCCGGTTCCCGACCCCCGCTACCCGTTCCTCGGCGTGCACCTGACCCGCAGGATCGACGGCGAGGTGCTGGTCGGCCCCAACGCGGTCATGGCGCTGGCGCTGGAGGGCTACTCCTGGCGGGACGTCGACCTGGCGGAGCTGGGCCGGATTCTGGCCTGGCGTGGCACCCGGCGGCTGGCCGCCCGGCACTGGCTGACCGGCATCAGGGAGGTGGCGGGTTCGATGGGCAGGAGGTCGTTCCTGAGGGCCGCGCGCCGCTACGTCCCGGCCCTGACCTCCGCCGACCTCGTCAGGACCACCGGCGGCGTCCGCGCACAGGCCGTGGACGCCTCCGGCGGCATGCTGGACGACTTCGCGATCGACGTGCACGGCCGCGTCGCCCTCGTGCGCAACGCCCCTTCCCCGGCGGCAACCTCCAGCCTGGCCATTGCCAGACATATTGTGGGGTTAGCCTCTGTGTTGACCAGTTAACTGCTTTCTCATGTGGGCCGGTGAAAATAGACCAGTGACCGACTCACCCGAGGCACGTCTGCTGATCGTCGAGGACGAGCCGAACATCCTTGAGCTTCTGGCCGCGAGCCTGAGGTTCGCCGGGTTCGGCGTCAACACGGCGGGCAACGGTACGGACGCCGTCGCCGCCGTCCAGCGGCACCGGCCCGATCTCATTGTGCTCGACGTGATGCTTCCGGACATGGACGGCTTCGACGTCGTACGGCGCCTGCGCGGTGGCGGCAGCGACACCCCCGTGGTCTTCCTCACCGCTCGCGACGCCACCGAGGACAAGATCCGGGGGTTGACCCTGGGCGGGGACGACTACGTGACCAAGCCGTTCAGCCTGGAGGAGGTCGTGGCCCGGATCCGGGCGGTGCTGCGCCGCACCGGCTCCGGCGATCTCGTCCCCCGGCAGCCCCGGCTCAACTTCGCGGACATCGAGCTCGACGAGGAGAGCCACGAGGTGTGGCGCAAGGGCAAGGCGGTGGCGCTGTCACCCACGGAGTTCAAGCTGCTCCGCTACTTCATGGCGAACGCGGGGCGGGTGCTGTCCAAGGCCCAGATTCTCGACCACGTGTGGGACTACGACTTCCGGGGTGATGTCGGGATCGTGGAGTCCTACGTATCCGTGCTCCGTCGCAAGATCGACAACACGGACCCGCGGCTGATCCACACGCTGCGCGGCGTCGGATACGTGTTGCGCCTGCCGCCGACGCCGTGATGCTCAACGCGACCCCGCTGCGGGTGAAGCTGATCGCCGTCATCCTGGCCCTGCTGATGATCGCGCTCACCCTCATCGGGCTCGGCAGTGTCTCGATCATGAGTGGTTACCTGATCGACCGGGTCGACACCCAGATCGACCTTACGGTCGACACCGCGCTGCGCCGGATGAACCGGGGGGTCATGCCGATCGGCAGGCCGCTGTCGCCCGACGCGAGGTTGGAGCTCCGTGACTCCAGCGGCAAGGTCGTCGACGCCTACAGCGGCGCCGACGTGGAGGGCAAACCGGGACCGTCGGTGCCTCAGGGCCAGGACAACCGGCCGTTCGACAGCGGCGACTGGCGAGCCCGTGCGGTCTCGCTGAACGACGGCGGAAACCTCGTCGTCGCCGTCGACATGGCCGAGGTCCGGCAGATCGTCGGCCAGCTCGCGCTGGTGGAACTGCTCGGCGGCGGGGGCCTGATGCTGATGCTCGCCGGGGCCGGGGTGTTGATCATACGCAGGAGCCTGCGCCCGCTGGAGGAGATCGAGCGCACCGCCCAGGCCATCGCCGCCGGAGACCTGAGCCGCCGGGTCCCCGATGCCGACCCGCGCACCGAGGTGGGCCGCCTCGGCCAGTCGCTCAACGGCATGCTCGCCCAGATCGAGACCGCCTTCCGGGCCCGTTCGGAGTCGGAGTCCGCGGCGCGCAGGTCGGAGGAGCGCATGCGAAGGTTCGTGGCGGACGCCTCGCACGAGCTCCGCACACCGCTGACCTCGATCCGGGGGTTCGCCGAGTTCTACCGGCAGGGACCGGGAATCGACGCCGCGCCGCTGATGCGCCGGGTCGAGTCCGAGGCGGTCAGGATGGGCCTGCTCGTCGACGACCTGCTGATGCTCGCCCGGCTGGACCAGCAACGGCCGCTGGTCATGCGCCCGGTCGACCTGCTCGCCATCGCCGCCGATGCCGTCCACGACGCCCGCATCCTCGCCCCTGAGCGCGAGGTCACGCTGTCCGTGGACGGTTCCGCGCTCATCGTCTCCGGCGACGAGGTACGGCTCCGCCAGGTCGTGGGCAACCTCATGACCAACGCGCTCACCCACACTCCCGAGCGGACGCCCGTGCGGGTGGTGCTCTCCGCCGATGACGGGATGGCCGTCATCGAGGTCGCGGACGAGGGGCCCGGCCTCACCTCCGAGCAGCGCGAACGCGTCTTCGAGCGGTTCTACCGCGTCGACTCCGCCCGGGGCCGCCGCGCCCCCGAGGACGGCGGGAGCGGGCTCGGCCTGGCCATCGTGGCCGCGATGGTGGTGGCTCACGGCGGCAGCGTCGCCGTGGACTCGGAGGTCGGCAAGGGGGCGACGTTCCGGGTGCTCCTCCCCCTCGCCCCCGAGTCCGACTGACCTCCGTCCGGCCCGACGCCGGCTGTTCGGGGTGTGGCGACCCCACCATGGCTCCCGTGCCGGCGGTGGCCGTCCGGGCTCAGAGGGCGCCGGTGCCGGCCTCCGGCCAGCTGCTGTCGGGGAACTCCCCGCCGGCCGCGCTGCCGGGCAGTACCACCCGGTCGTTCTCGGTCAGCCCCGAGGTGATCTCGACGTACCGGTCACCCCGGACGCCCGTCTCCACGACCCGCTCGACGCCGCCCTGCACGGTGACCCGGGAGACCCCCGCACTGGTCCGCACCGCCTGGGCCGGGACGTAGAGAGCCTCCGCCGACCTGGCGACGGTCACGGTGACCGAGGCGGTCTGGCCCACCATGAGGTCCGCCGGGGGCTCGTCGAACGCGATCGTGACGCCGTACCTCACCAGGCGGTCCGTGGTGGTCGCGGTGGGGGCGATGCCGGTCACGGTGCCCGTGTACCGCTCCCCCTGCCGGGTGGCCAGGGTGATCGCCGCCTGCTGGCCCGGTTCCAGGCTGCCGATGTCCGACTCGGTGAACAGCGCCTCCACCTGAAGCTCGTCCAGGTCTCCCAGGGTGAGGAACGTCCCGGTGCCCACGCTGTCGCCGACCGCGCCGGCCACGGACATGACGGTGCCGTCGGCGGGGGCGACGATCCGCACGCCCGCCAGTTCCTCCCTGGCATCGGTCAGCTCCGCCCGGGCCTGCTTCACGCGGGCCTCGGCCTGCTCCACGCTGAGCGTCCCCCGCCCGGCGCCGCCGCTCTGCCCGGTGCTCGGGGCGGTGCCCTGCTTGGCGGCCTGCCCGGAGTTCCGGCCCGCGCCCGTGTTCGCACCGGCGTCGGCGCCGGTGGTCGCGCCCGGCTTCTGGGTGGGGCATCCGGTGGACCCGGGAGTCGGCGTCCTGACCGTGGTGGGCCTGGCGGTCGCCGTCGGCCTGGCCGTGCCGGTGGGGGCGGCCGTCGGCTCGGGGTGGGCCGTCGGTCCCGCGGGCCCATCCGGGCCGGTCGTCGGGCCGGAGGGCCGGGCCGTGGGCGCCGGCCCCGAGGTCGCGGACGGCCCGCCACCGTCCGGCCTCGCGGTCACGGTGACCGTCGCGGTGGCCGTCACCGTCACCGTCGGAGCGGCCGTCACGGTGACGGTGACCGTCGGGGCGGGCTGGGGAGAGTCGCTCCCCGGCCGTCCCGCCGCCGACGGGGTGGGGGTGGCCGTGGGCGTCACGGGCGAGGTCCGGGTGAGCGCGGCGGCCGGCGTGGAGGAGCGCGCCGGGTCGGGTACGGGCGTCGGGGTGACCGGTGCCGTCATGAGGCGATATCCGGCGGGTGCGACACCGGCGGCCGGGACGACCCGTACCTCCCGCTCCGTTCCGGTCGGTTCGGGCGCCGGGGCGCTCGGCCTGGTCGGTGTGGGGGTGGCGCCCGCCTCCGGAGGCCGGGTCGCGGTGGGCTCGCATCCGGTCTGCCCGGTGGGATCGGACCGGTCGGTCCCGGTCCGGCTCTGTGTCGGCTGCTGCCGCTGGGGAGCTCCGACCGTCGCATCCCCCACGGTGCTTCCGGTCGTGCTTCCCGCCTCCTCCAGCGCCTCCTCGGCCGCCGCGAGTTGCGCCTTCGCGGCGGCGTAGCGCTCGCGTGCGGGCGCGGAGCCGATCCTGGCGAGCACATCTCCCTTGCCGACCTTGTCCCCGGCCTTGACGTAGACCTTCGTGACCGTTCCCGATCCGCCGAAGGCCAGGTCCCGGGTGCCGTCGTCCACGGTGTTGCCCGCGGCCGACACCGCGGCGGTCACCGTTCCGCGCCTGGCGGAGGCCAGCTCCACCCGGGGGGCCTGGTCGGAGCCGCCGTCGAGCACGACGACCGCGCCCGCGCCCACCAGGACGAGGGCGGCGAGGGCAAGCCCTCCCACGCGCAGGTTCTTCGACAGATGGGTCGGTCTCATGGCGGACAATCCTGGACCGTCTGATTCACAGCATGCTCACAGGTGCCTGAAGGTTTGCTGTGCATCCTGAGCGGTAAGACACGGTCTACAGGAAATCTTCAGCCTTTGCCGGGGTAGGCCCAAGCCTGGTACGTCAGGGTCGAGCGCTGTGAAGCTGTCGACCAAGCGCGGAGCGCTGATCGTGAACGGGACCCTCGGGGTCCTGTTGCTGGGCGGCGCGGTGATCGCCTACTCCTCCCTCGGCGGCGAGGCCTCGTCAGCCGACGCCGCGGTGCGGACCGTGCAGGTGACCCGGGCCACCGTCACCGCCTCCGTCTCCGCCTCGGGGACCGTGGCCAGCGCCCGCGCGCGGGCGCTCGATTTCGCGTCGAGCGGCACCGTCGAGAAGATCTACGTCAAGGTGGGGGACAAGGTCACCAAGGGCCAGATCCTCGCCAGGCTGGACGACGACTCGGCGCAGGAGAGCCTGGACGCGGCCGCCGCCGCCCTCGACACCGCGGACGACGACACCTCGACCGCCGCGGCCTACGCCCAGTACGTCACGGCCAGGAACACCTACCGGGCCGCGAAGCGCGCCGTGGACGGCACGGTCATCAAGGCGCCGTTCTCCGGTACGGTCACCGCGATCAACGGCACGGTCGGGGGCTCCTCGGGTTCGGGCTCCTCGGGCTCCTCCACCAAGGCCACGGGCAACGCGAGCGGCGCGGCCGGCTCGGGTTCCTCCGGCGGTGCGGCGAGCGGCTCGGGCGGTTTCATCGACATCGCGGACACCGGCAGACTCCAGCTCGTCGGCACCTTCACCGAGTCCGACGTCACCCGGCTCAAGGTCGGCCAGCCGGCCTCCATCGGGTTCGACGCGCTCAACGGCGTCACCGCGGCCGGGAAGGTCACCCAGATCCAGCCGACCGCCACCACCAGCAACAACGTGGTCCAGTACCCGGTGACGATCTCCTTCACCGAGGTGCCGGACGAGGTCAGGCTGGGCCAGACCGCCACGGTCAGGGTCGTCGTCGAGACCGTGGAGAACGTGCTCGCGCTCTCCTCCACGGTGATCTCCACCACGGGTTCCCGCAGCACGGTGACGGTCCTGCGCGACGGGCGGCAGGTGCCCGTCCAGGTGGAGGCCGGGGTCAAGGGCGACACGCTCACCGAGATCAGATCCGGGCTGAACGAGGGCGACCAGGTGGTCCGCCCGGCGACCACCGGGACCACCCAGCAGGGTGGCGGTCTCCCCGGCCTCGGTGGCGGCGGCGGTCGTAACTTCGGCGGTGGGGGAGGGCCCGGCAGATGACCGTCCCCGTCCTCTCCCTGAGGGACATCACCAAGGTGTACGGCCGAGGCGACGCCGAGGTCCGGGCGTTGCGCGGTGTCTCGCTCAGCGTCGAACGGGGCGACTACGTCGCCATCATGGGCGCCTCCGGGTCCGGCAAGTCCACGCTCATGAACATCCTGGGCTGTCTGGACGTGCCCACTTCGGGCGACTACCACATCGACGGCACCGATGTCGGCTCGCTGGACGAGCGCCGGCTCGCCGTGCTCCGCAACCGGAAGATCGGCTTCGTCTTCCAGTCGTTCAACCTCATCCCCCGGATGAGCGCGCTCGCCAACGTCGAGCTGCCCATGGCGTACGGCGGGGTCGGCGCCGCGGATCGGCGGGCCCGCGCCCTGGCGGCCCTGGAGCAGGTCGGTCTCTCCGACCGGGTCCGCCACGAGCCGAACGAGCTCTCCGGCGGCCAGCAGCAGCGGGTGGCCGTGGCCAGGGCGCTGGTCACCGCGCCCGCCCTCCTCCTCGCCGACGAGCCGACCGGCAACCTCGACACCGCCTCCACCGAGGACGTGCTGGGCATCCTCGACGGGCTCAGCGTCTCAGGCAGGACAATCGTGATCATCACCCATGAGGACGACGTGGCCGCTCACGCCAAGCGGGTCATCCGTCTGGTGGACGGCCAGATCATCGAGGACCGCCGCCAGGCCCCCGTCGACGGGCTCCCGCCCCGCATGCCGGAGGTCATCGCGTGAGCCGGCTGGAGATCCTGCGGTTCGCGCTCCGCGGGCTGGCCGCGAACAAGCTGCGCAGCTTCCTGACCACGCTCGGCATCCTGATCGGGGTGGCGGCCGTGATCCTGCTGGTCGCCTTCGGCGAGGGAGCCTCACAGAGCATCCAGCAGTCCATCCAGCGGCTCGGTGCCAACACCCTCACCATCTCGGCGTCCTTCGCCGGTGGCGGTGGCGGTGGCGGTCTCGGCGGCGCCGGGGGAGGCCGGGTGAGCGCGGGACAGAACTCCGGTCCGCGTACCCAGGCCAGGTCGCTCACCCTGGAGGACGCCAGAGCGCTGACCGACCGCGAGCAGGCGCCCTCGGTACGGAGCGTGTCGCCCGTGGTGACCGCGAACTCGGCCACCGCGGTCCACGAGGGCGCCAGCCACCCGATCGCGCAGCTCGTGGGCACCTACCCCAGCTACTTCGAGGCGACGAACAAGCCCGTCGAGAGCGGCACCTACTTCGTCAACGACGACGTGATCGCCGCCAGGAAGGTCATGGTGATCGGGCGGACCGTGGCCGAGGGGCTGTTCGGCACCGCCGATCCGGTCGGCAAGCCGGTCAGCGTCTCAGGCGTGCCGTTCACCGTGATCGGGGTGCTGAAGGAGTCGGGCTCCACGGGCATGCAGGACGCCGACGACGTGGCCATCGCGCCGTTGCCCGCCGTGCAGCAGAGCCTGACCGGGTTCGGCGCGCTCGGTTCCATCATCGTGCAGGCGACCGGCGCGGACGCCACCGACTCGGCGCAGGCCGAGGTCACCGCCGTGCTCAACCAGCGGCACGGCATCACCCCGACGGGCACCGCGGACTACCGGATCCTGAACCAGGCCACCCTGCAGGAGACGGTCAGCTCGACCATCGGGATCTTCACCGCCCTGCTCGGTGCGGTCGCCGCCATCTCCCTGCTGGTCGGCGGCATCGGCATCACCAACATCATGCTGGTCACCGTCACCGAGCGGACCAGGGAGATCGGCATCCGAAAGGCCATCGGCGCACCCAGGAGCGCCATCCTCGGCCAGTTCCTGCTGGAGGCGACGGTGCTGAGCCTGCTGGGCGGCCTGTTGGGCGTCGCGATCGCGTTCGCCGGCACCCGCTTCACGATCGCCGGGATCTCACCGGTGCTCGTACCGTCCTCGATCGCGCTGGCCCTCGGCGTCTCGGTGGGCATCGGGCTGTTCTTCGGCGGCTACCCGGCCAACCGGGCGGCCAAGCTCCGGCCCATCGAGGCCCTGCGCCACGAGTGACCCGTACGGCTTAGGCAAGGAGAGAGACATGGGCGGCAACGCCGACGAGACGGTCCCGGCGGGGAGATCCCTGGAGGGCTCCCCGTTCCGCGGGGACCTGGACAGCGAGCTGGCGGCCCGGCCGCCGCGCCGGCTGTCCACGCTCACCCTCGTGCTGGGCGCCGGGGTGATGCTCGTGGCAGGGGTGATCGTGGGTATCCAGGCGCAGAAGACGATGGGCGTCACATCCGGTCCAGTCGGTGCCCCGGGAGCCGTGACGCGGCAGGGCGCGGGTCCCGGCGGTTCCGGGGGATACGGCGGTTTCGGAAACGGGCAGCAGGGGGGTCAGGGCGCGGGCCAGGGGCCGGGGCAGGGCGGTGGCGGCCGAGGTGGCATGACCGTCGGCACCGTGCAGCGGGTGGAGGGCGAGAAGGTCTACCTCCAGACGACCGACGGATCCGTCGTGACGGTGAACACCACGGACGAGACATCCGTGCGCCTCACCAAGGAGGGCAAGGTCGCGGACCTCAAGCCCGGTGGCACGGTGGTCGTACAGGGAGCCAGGGCCGAGGACGGCTCGGTCAGCGCGACCGCGATCAACGAGGGGGGTGGCCGGCGGTGAGCCGGTTCCCAGGAAACGTTCAGCTTCGGCTGAGCTTCGTTCCAGAGAGGTGAGCGAGCCTCGGGGGGTGCTGGACAGAGTGGAAGCCCGATTGCTGGTCGTGGACGACGAACCGAATATCAGGGAGTTGCTCTCGGCCAGCCTGCGACTGTCCGGGTTCGAGGTGGTGACCGCGGTGGACGGCAGGGAGGCCATGCAGTTCGCCGAGCGCATCCGCCCCGACCTCGTCGTGCTGGACGTGATGCTGCCCGACATGGATGGCTTCGCCGTGGCCGGGCGGCTGCGGGAGATGAGCGGGCAGATGCCGGTGCTCTTCCTCACCGCGCGGGACGGCACCGACGACAAGGTCGCCGGGCTGCGGGTGGCCGACGACTACGTGACCAAGCCGTTCAGCCTGGAGGAGGTGCTCGCCCGCATCCGGGCCGTGCTCCGGCGTACCAGGGGAGACCTCGACCTGCCGGCCCGCCTGCAGGTCGGTGACCTGGAGTTGGACGAGGAGGCGCACCAGGTCTGGCGCTCCGGTGTCCCGGTGCGGCTGTCGCCCACCGAGTTCAAGCTGCTGCACTACTTCATGGTCAACAGCGGCAGGGTGCTGTCCAAGGCGCAGATCCTCGACCACGTCTGGAACTACGACTTCGGCGGTGACGCCGGGGTGGTCGAGTCCTACGTCTCCTACCTGCGCAGGAAGGTCGACACGGCGGAGCCGAGGCTCATCCACACCCTTCGCGGGGTGGGGTACGTGCTGCGCCCCCCGCACGGTGATTGAATTTTCAGCTGATATTCAGCACTACCTGACCTGATTCTGAGTTTTGTGTGTTCAAATAGACACTGCACGACCCCCGATCTCCTCGGAGCCATCCGATGGACTCGGGCTCGCCTCCAGCTGCGGGGGAGACGAGTCCGGCATGGTCCGCGGCTGGAATCCGAGGGCTGGGCCCCACCGCTTTACCGAGTTCGCCCCCGTAACCCGGTCAGGCGGTGGGGCCGATTTCGTCTGAGGGGGGCCCGCGGCGACACGCCGGCCGGATTCGCCGCCGTGACCCGGGTGAGCGGTGGCACCGATCGCGTCTAGAGGGGCGTCCTGTCGGGCAGGATCGACCGTATGGGCGACAACGACGGTCTGCTGGAGACGTTGCGAGAGTTGCGGCGACATCTCGACCGTGACCTGTTCCCCCTCGCGATCGGCGACGTGGCGGCCGACCGCCGGGCACTGCGCGAGCTGACCGGCCAGCTCGACGACTACCTCATCCCCCGGCTGAGCGCCATCGACGCCCCGCTGCTCGCCGTCGTCGGCGGCTCCACCGGGGCCGGCAAGTCGACGCTGGTGAACTCCCTGGTCGGTACGGACGTCTCCGAGCCCGGCGTGCTGCGGCCCACGACGATGGCCCCCACCCTGGTCACCAGTCCCGCCGACCGCGACTGGTTCACCGCCCAGAACATCCTGCCCGGCCTGCCCCGCGTCACCGGGAGCGGCAGGGGCGAGCCCGGCACGCTCAGGGTCGTCACCACCGAGGCGCTGCCGCCGGGACTGGCCCTGCTGGACGCCCCCGACATCGACTCGGTCGTCACCGCCAACCGCGAGCTGGCCGCCCAGCTGCTCGCCGCCGCCGACCTGTGGCTGTTCACCACCACCGCCGCCCGGTACGCCGACGAGGTCCCCTGGAGTTTCCTGCGCTCGGCCAGGGAACGGAGCACGGCCCTGGCCGTCATCCTCTCCCGGGTGCCGCCGGAGGCACTGGGCGTGGTGCGCAAGGACCTGGCACGGTTGCTGGAGGCCAACGGCCTGGGCGGAACCCGGCTTTTCGAGGTGCCCGAGCTGGTGCTGCCCGAGGAGAACGCCCGGCTGCCGCGCCAGGCGGTCCAGCCGGTCGCCGACTGGCTCGCCACCATCGCCGCCGACTCCCGCTCCCGCGCCGACGTGGTGCGCCACACCCTGTCCGGTGCGCTGGAGAGCCTCTCCACCCGCGTTCCCGCGCTCGCCGGAGCGGTCGAGCGCCAGCACGCCGGAGCCGCCGAGCTGCGCTCGATGGCGGACGCCGCCTACGCCGTGGGCCTCGCCTCCTTCGACGAGGGCATGCGGGACGGGTCGCTGCTGCGTGGGGAGGTCCTGGCCCGCTGGCAGGACTTCATCGGGACCGGTGACCTGATGCGCTCCCTGGAGAGCCGGGTCGGCCGGCTCAGGGACCGGGTCGTGGCGTTCGTCACCGGGCGGCCCGCGCCGGAGAGCGAGCTGCGGGTCGCGCTGGAGAGCGGGGTGGAGGCACTGATCAGGGCCTCGGCCGACGGTGCCGCCGAGCGCCTGATGGAGTCGTGGTCGTCGCACCCGGCGGGACGCGCCCTGCTGGAGCGTGAAGGGGTCGCCACCGCGGGGCGTCTCGGCCGGGCCTCCGCCGACCTGCCCGCCAAGGCTCAGGAGGCGGTCAGGGGCTGGCAGTCGTACGTGCTCGACCTGGTCAGGAAGGAGGGGGCGGACAAGCGGACCACCGCCCGCATCACCTCGTTCGGACTCAACGGCGCCGGACTGCTGCTGATGCTCGCGGTGTTCGCCTCGACCGGCGGCCTAACCGGCATCGAGGTCGGCATCGCCGGAGGCACCAGCGTGCTCAGCCAGAAGGTCCTGGAGGCCGTCTTCGGCGACCAGGCCGTCCGCACCCTCACCGTCAAGGCCCGCTCCGACCTGCGCGCCCGGGTGGCGATCCTGCTCGGTGCGGACGCCGACCGCTTCACCGCCCTGCTGGACGCCGTCCAGCCGCCCGAGAACACCGCCCCCGCCCTCCGAGCCACCGCGGACGCGGTACGCGAGCACCTGCGCGAACTGCCCGTCGCGGACCGCAGGGCCGCCCTCTCACCGGGCTCCGCTCCCGAAGCCGAGGTGGTCCATGATGCCCGGCGGCGGTCCGGCGGCGTCCAGCGCCCGGCGGGCGGGCAAGGGCCGCATCCGCCCGGCGGCGACGTTCCACGTACGAGTGGCGGGATCGATGACGGGGGGTCGCGCGCCACCGGCGCCGGAGAGGTGGGCGAGGCGTGAAGCTGCTGCGCAGGGAGAAGGCGGTCTCGCTGGACGACCGGCTGGCCGCGCTGGCGCGGGCCGCCGACCTGGCCGACGGGCGGCTGGACGCCGAGACGGTCGCCGTGGCGCGTTCGGTGGTCTCCCGCGCCGGGGTACGGGCGAGCCTGTCGGTCGACCACACCGTGGTCGCGCTGGCCGGAGCCACCGGCAGTGGTAAGTCCTCGCTGTTCAACCTGCTGTCCGGCACCTCGCTCGCCACGGTCGGGATCACCCGGCCGACCACCTCGACCGCCCAGGCCGCCCTCTGGGAGGGCGGCGGCGCGGGACCGCTGCTCGACTGGCTGGGTGTCCCCCGCCGCCACGAAATCCTGGACACCTCGGGCTCGGCCGGCGTCGCTCCCGACGTTCCCGGCGTTTCCGAGACGCCCGCCCCCGGTCTCGTCCCCGACGCTCCCGTGCCCGCAGGGCAGCCGTCCGGGATGGACGGGGAGGCCGCCGGACTGATCCTGCTCGACCTGCCCGACCACGACTCGATCGAGCCTTCGCACCGGCTGGAGGTCGACCGGCTCGTCGAGCTGGTCGACCTGCTGGTCTGGGTGCTCGATCCGCAGAAGTACGCCGACGCGGCGGTCCACGACCGCTACCTCAGGCCGCTGGCCCGGCACCGGGAGGTCATGGTCGTCGTCCTCAACCAGATCGACCGGCTCTCTCCGGCCGCCGCCGAGCGGTGCCTGAAAGACCTCCGGCGGCTTCTCGACGCCGACGGGCTGGCCGGGGTGCCGGTGATCGGGGTCTCCGCCCGCACCGGCGCGGGTGTTCCCGAGCTGCGTTCCCTGCTCGCCTCCCGGGTCGCCGGCCGGCGGTCCTGGGCCGCCCGCCTCGCCGCCGACACCGGCATGGCCGCCGACGTGCTCGGAGAGGCGTCCAGTGCCACCACTCCGGGAGAGAACCTCTCGATGGACGCTCTGGTGAAGCCGCTGGGGGACGCGCTGTCGGAGGCCGCGGGGGTGCCGGCCGTCGTCGAGGCCGTGGCCAGGTCCCACCGGCACCGCTCGGTCGCCGCCACCGGGTGGCCGCCCACCCGGTGGATCCGCCGCCTGCGGCCGGACCCGCTCCGCCGCCTCCGTCTGGACGCCGGCAGCCGTGCCTCCGGGGAGCAGGGAGACATCGTCGGGAGGACCTCGATTCCGGTGGCGACGGTCGTCCAGCGCTCCCGGATGGACAACGCGATCAGGGAGGCCGCGAGAGGCGCCTCTGCCGGGCTGCCCGCGCCGTGGACGACGGCCGTGCGGCAGGCGGCGAGGTCACACGAGGACGAGCTGGAGGACGGCCTGGACCGAGCGGTGGCCACCACCTCTCTCGGTGCCGCCCGGCGGCCCCTGTGGTGGCGGCTGGCCGGGCTGGCCCAGTGGCTGGCGCTGGCGACGGTGCTCGCCGGAGGGGCCTGGCTGCTCGCCCTGCTCGCCATCGACTACCTACGACTTCCGCAGCTCTACCTGCCGACCGTGGGAGAGCTGCCCTGGCCCACCACGCTGCTGATCGGGGGCGTCCTGCTCGGCCTGCTGATCGCGCTGCTCTCCCGGGTGGCCTCCCGGCTCGGCGGCCGGCGTCGCGCCCGCAGGGCGGCGAGGGCGCTGCGGGCGAGTGTCGACCAGGTCGCCCGCGAGCTGGTGCTCGATCCCATGGAGGAGGAACTGGCCCGATACCACCGTTTCGCCGAAGCGGTCACGCTGGCCCGGAACGGGACTCGCAGGTGAGGTGGACGGGCCTTGTGCCCTGCCTGGCGAAGCCTGCCGAAGGTCACGTGCTCGTCGGCATGGGTCTCGATACGCGGGGCGGGAAGCGGTCCGGGGCCGTGCGGTTCCCGGCGGATGCTCTGGGGGCGAGCGCCTCCCGGTAGAAGGGGACGGACCCGGAGAAGGGAGATCGGTGTCCGTCACGCAGGAGGCGCTCAGTTGGGTCCTCACCGCGGGGCCGGACGGTCGGTGCCGGTCGGGGCGTCAGGTGAGGAGGCGGATCAGGCGACGAGGTTGACGTAGTACGTGGAGTAGCCGTTCATGTCGATCAGACGGGTGCCCACGCGCCTGGCCGCGGTGCTGCCGATGTTGATGCAGGAGTCGAAGGCGTTCTGATAGACGTACATCGGGCCGTAGGCACCGGTCCAGACGGCGCCGTTGGCGGCCTCGGCGTAGTAGGCGGCGTAGCGGTTGTTGGTGTTGAGGACGAACGCCTCGCCGCCCGGGTCGATGGCCCACCAGCCCCGGGTGCCCCACTGGCCGTAGTCGCGGCAGCCGTCGGGGCTGTAGAACATGATCGCGACCCACACCTTGGAGCCGTAGCGGTTACGGAAACGCAGCTGCATGTCTACTCCTCCGCTTCCGTGAATCGCAGGGCGAGGGGCCTGTCGTCGAGCGCCTCGCCGGCCACCGGGGGAAGGTGGTCGTCGCTCTTCGCGACGACCGCGACGCGGTCGGCCGCTCCCGGCCGCTCGCTCGTCTCTCCCGTGCTGGCCGCCGTGGCGTCCGCGAACGCCACCCGGGGGTCCGGGGGGTGTTCGGTGCCGTTGTCCGGCATGGTTGCTCACCTACATTCGTTTGAGTGCGTAGGGTGATCGAGAGACAACATACAGTAACATTCAAGGTCATGTAAAGAATCGTTTTCATTTCCACGGTGGGTGCGCCGGTGGAGTGAAGGTCAGGGCGGCGCAGGCAGAGTCATCGTGCGAAGCAGGTTTGGCGTCCGGCCAGGTGGTCCGCCGCGGTCCGCAAGGTGGGTGAAGAACTATGACACAAGGTGTCGGGTTTTGGGGCGAGCATGGGTTCACCGGTCGGCGTCGATGGCGTGTGTGGACCGGGCCCTACGGATGGACAAGGACTTCAATGCGCGAAACGTCAGAAGAGCTCAAAGAGCTCCAGGCTCTCCTCGACGCCTCCCTCTCCCGCTCCACCTCGCACCTCCGCTCGATCATCAGCGGCGAGCGCACCCTGACCGCGGAGCAGCTCACCCAGGTCCTCACCGGCATGTGCCCCCTCGCGCTGTCCACCGTGACGGCGAAGGGCGAGCCGCGAATCAGCGGTGTGGACGGGCACTTCCTGCACGGAAAGTGGCACTTCGGCACGGCGCGCAACGCCGCCAAGGCCCGCCACCTCGCCGTCCGGCCCGCGGTCAGCGCCGCGCACATGCGCGGTGAGGAGCTTGGCGTGTTCACGCACGGTACGGTGGAGATCCTCAACCCCCAGGACGGCGAGCCGGCCGCGGACTGGCCGGACCTGCTCGGGTACTTCAAGGACTTCTACGGCGACGACGCCTTCGACTGGGACAACGACGTGGTCTACTACCGGTTGCATCCGCACTGGACGACCGTCTACGCGTCCGACGTCGCGAAACTCATCGCGGTGTCCCAGCCCTGATCCACAGCACAGTCCTTAGCGGGACCATGTCCCCCGACGAGGCCCCCCTGAGCCTCCACAGCCAACGAGTCGTCAGGCCGTGCCGGGCGGCGCGGCTCACCTGCGACACCGGTCTGTTCAGCCGAGATGGGCAGTGCGATGCGCCCGCCCGCCGGGATCTGGTGCTGCTGGAGCCGAAGTCGGTGGACGGGAAGGCGCTGGTCGACAAGGTTCTGCGGGGGATGGGGGCGCGGTCGACGACCCGGCCGGCCCCGCTGCCCGGTCCGCGTGGATGGCGTTCGCCGGGCCCCGTCGGAAACTTCCTGTTGATCCGCGGCTCCATCGCGAATGAGCGCAGCCATCGTTCAGAGAAGATGACGGTACGATCACGGTCGGGGAGGTGCGACGGCATGTATATCGCCGATCTCAAAGTCTCCGGTGTCCGCGGCTTCTCCGGCTCCCGGAGCGCGGATCTTCGGCTGACCCGTCCAGATGGCAGTCACGCCGGATGGACGGTTCTGGCGGGGCGGAACGGCTCGGGCAAGACGACCCTGTTGCGCGCACTCGCGCTGGCCATGGCAGGGCCTTCCGCGGCGCGCAGTCTCGTTCCCACCTTCGACGGCTGGATCTCCAACGACCTCCTCGACGCGACGGTCGAGGCGAAAATCGTGTTCGATGACCGCCTGGACGGGTTCGGCCGTGGGCGGCGCCCTCGGCACTCGTTTCCCGCTCGGTTGACCTGGTCCCGTGCGCTCATCGGCGACTCCGGCCGGTACGGCCCGCAGCCGAACATGCAGGGCCATGGAACGACTGCTTCACGCGGGCCGTGGGCGGACAACCCGCAGGGCTGGTTCTTCGCCGGGTACGGTCCCTTCCGGCGGCTGACGGGCGGCTCGGCCGACACCCGGCAGCTCATGCGGAGCGCGGGGCCTGTGGCACGCCTGGCCAGCCTGTTCCATGAGGACGCCTCGTTGGCCGAAAGTGTCAGCTGGCTGATCGACCTGCACCTTCGGAGCCTGGAAGGGCAGCACGGGGCCGCGGACCTGCTGGCATTCGTCACCGAACTACTCAACGACGGCCTTCTGCCTGACGGGTTCCGGATCGAACGGGTCAACAGTGACGGCCTGTGGGCCAGGCGGGACGGCGAACTCATCTCGCTTCGGGAGATGAGCGACGGATATCGGACCGTCACCGCGCTGGTCCTCGATCTCGTCCGCCAGATGAACCAGGCGCGTCCTGGTTACATGGAGGGGAGCGTCGCCGGTCGGCTGGCAGATCTTCCCGGCGTACCATTCGCCTCGCCCGGGGCGCCTGATTTCAAATTTCCGGGTGTCGTGCTGATCGACGAGATCGACGTTCATCTCCATGTGAGCTGGCAGAAGAAGATCGGCGAGTGGCTCAAGCAGCACTTTCCCGCCACCCAGTTCATCGTGACCTCACACAGCCCGTACATCTGTCAGAGCGCCGATCCGGGAGGGCTGATCCGGCTCCCCGGCGTCGACGAGGACGTTCCACCGCGTGTTGTCGACGAGGAACTGTACGAACGCATCGTCTACGGCAGCGGCGACGACGCACTCCTTACCGACCTCTTCGGGATGGACTCCCCCTACTCCAGCCACGCCGAAGACCTGCGGCGCAGGCTCACCGTGCTGGAGCGTGCGGTTCTTCGGGGGAAGGCGACTCCCGAGGAAACGCGCGAGTACGAACAGCTTCGGGAAACGCTCACCAGCTCCCTGACAGCTCGGGTGGACGAGGTCTCCGCGAGGATCGCCTGACTCCATGATCCGCATTCACCGCGTGACGCTCCCCTCCCACCTGGCCGACCAACTCCGCGATCGAGCCGGCAAGCTGCGTGAGAGCCAGGCCGACTGCCCGGCGGCCCGTGCCGCGTGGAAGTCCGCAGCCACCACCCGAACGCGGCTGACCGAGCAACTGACCACGATGGCCGCTGGAATCCGTCGTTGTATGTACTGCGGCGACGGTCTTGGCACCGACATCGACCACTTCGAGCCTCTGGCGGAGGCGCCGCTACGCGCCTTCGACTGGCCGAATCACCTCCTGGCCTGTTCACACTGCAACAGCCATCAGAAACGGGAGCTCTTTCCACGGGACGGGGACGGCAGGCCCCTGCTTGTCGATCCGTCGGCGGAAGATCCGTACGAGCATCTCGAACTCGTGCTGAGCACGGGAACCTACGAGGCGCTGACTGCCCGAGGAGACGCCACGATCAAGGTCTTCGGCCTGAACCGGGGCGATCTGAAGCGTGGCAGGGCCGCCGCTTTCATCCGGACGGTGTCAATGCTCCGTGACCACGCCCGTCTGCGGCGATCCGATGCCGGCGAGGCAGAGGCAACCGAAGTCGCCCTGTCGCTCCTCGACCAGCCCTTCGCCGATGTCCTCTACGCCATGATCCGCTATCGCGACCTACCCGGCGCCGAGCACGTTCTGAGAGGCCGGGATGTCGTAACCGCCCTCGCCGACCCAGCACTGCACTTCTGGTCTTGATCCGCTCCACAACCTGACAGGCATGTCCGCTGCTTTTCTCTGGCGAACTCGGAGTATGCGGGAATGAATGCCGATGTCGATACGCCTCTTACGGTCTCTGGCCGGCAGGGGGCGGGTTGAGAGAGTCGCCGTCCCAGCCGAGTCGGTGGTCGACGCTGACCTTCATGACCTCCAATTCGTCATCGGCGACCAGCGTCGCGATGCATTCGTCGGTGCCGCCGACATAGGTGGTCATCAGGTCCACATCGGTGGCGACACACCACGCGCGGTCCCGTGGCCACCACAGGCCGGCCCGCTGGTCGAGCCACGACGGCTCGCTGAGCGAGGTGGTCGCGGCGGACAGTGGTCCCGACAGCAGCAGCATCGACCGGGCGGGCATCTCCATCCTTGGGATCTCCTCATTCTCTACGGGAAGGCCGAGGCCACCAAAGCCCTCCCATACGGCGAACCAGCACTGTTCAGGGATCACGGTGTACGCGGCGAGGATCCGGGCCAGCCGTGCCGCCTGCCGCACCGGGAGTGATCCCTCCCTCGGAGGCGTGTCCCACAGTCCTGGCTGGTGACCGGAGAAGAGGGATCGCCAGGAACCGGTGATGGAAGGCCACTGCATCGCCGGATGCGTCAGGCGCCCGTTGGCGTCGGCCACCTCCGCCCACGACACCTCCTCGGTCCGCTCACCGTCCTCCCGGAGGGCCGGATGGAACACCCGCGCGTAGGCCGCGAAGATCGGCGGGACCAGGCATCCCACGACGTTGTCGCTGAAGTTCCGGGCTGTGGCCATCGCCCAGTCGGCGGGGCGCATGTCGGTCCGCAGGGTCAGGCCGCCGATGGTGAAGGGTTGATCCATCCCGCGATTATGTCGGCCCCGTCATGGTCTGCCCTTGTCAGTACGCGGGACTACGCCATCGTTTAACCCGGCTTTCGCGCAAAATCGATGACATCGCCCGCGCCGCGCTGGTCCTCGCCCGTTTCGAGCACGGCAGGCCTCATTTGAGAGTCGCTGAGATCATCTCGGTGACTAAGCGGGAAGATCCCAGCTTGGTCCGTCAGGCTCGCCCAGCCATACATGTTGGCGGTCTCTGGTGGCTGTGAGCCCGAACGCCGACTGGTGTGGCGATCCGGCGGCTTGCCAGAGCAGGATGGCGTCCTCGACCGCGTCCCACAGCCGCAGGGGGCCGTGTTGGTGCACGATCCAGCCTCCGCCTGGGCTCGGACTGGTGTCGGCCCGCGACCCGGTGCCGACATCCAACAGGATCGTCATGTCCTCACCCGACGCCCGCTGAGCGGCCGGCGCGGCGAGCTGGGCGACGAACAGGGCGGCCTCGTCATCCAGGATCGCCGGATCGATCCTGCTCTCCCGGGCGTCTCCGATACCGGTCACGATGGGTGGCCGAGGCGGCGGCAGGTGGGAACGGGCCCGCATGAAGTAGAGGTCGTCCTGCAGGAACCGTCCACTCGCCTTCCCTTCGTCGTCGAGGGTGAGGTGCGCGAACGCGACCCCACCCATCCAGCCCCAGGTGGGAGTGGTGATGGTCCCCCCGGCGCGCATCTGTTCCAGCCATGCCGGGGGGATGGTCCGTACCGAGCAGGTGCCGATCAGCCTGTCGTAGTCGGCGTTCTCGTAGTAGCCGTGCAGGCCGTCACCCACAACCAGAGTCGGTGTGTGCCCGGCTTTGGTGATGGCCTTCCTGGCGCGCTCGGCCACGGCAGGGTCGTACTCGACCGAGGTGACCGTACCGCTGCCGAGGCGCTGACACATCAGCGCGGTCGAGTAGCCGGTACCCGTGCCGATCTCCAGCACTCTGTCACCCGTACCGATCTCCGCTGCTTCCAGCATCCGTACGACCAGGCTCGGGGTCGTGGACGACGAGCTGGGTGATCCTGTCACCATCCCCGTCGCCTCCTCGGCCAGGACCCCGTCCACCTGGGTCACCCACGTCTCGTCGGTGTAGACCAGGGCCAGCCAGCCGTCCTCACCTACCTCGGCGCGCCGGACCGGCGTCCAGAGATCACCTCGGGTCGTGTCAGCCAGGTAGACGGCATCTCCCACGAACAGCTCACGAGGCACCTCCTCCAACGCCTCGTGCCAGCCCGACGACCCCACAGTGTGCGCCAACGCATGGCGGAACTTCATGGCCGTGGTCACGGCCACCACCCTTCCAGTAGTACGTCAGCGAAGGCGTGCGCCATCGCGGTGGCGTCAGGTAGCCAGGCCCATTGCCCGTTCGGGTTGCATTCGATGAAGGTCCAGGATTCGGACCTTCGCCCACTGACGGCTTCGAGCGCGAAGTCGAAACAGCCGAATACCAGCCCAAAATGGTCGAGGTAGGCGCGTAGGGCGTGTCTGATCGGTTCGGGCACGTCGATTGGATCGTGGGTTAGCTGCTCCCAGTCACCGCTGCGCCAGTCGAGAGCGTCATCGGGGGCGGTGATTCTGCTTGCGAACACACTTTTCCCGATTACGGTCACTCTGGCATCGGCAGTCTTACGCACCTCCTGCTGAAACAGGTGAGCAGTCACCGAAACCGAGTCGTCCAGATCTTCCGGGTCAATCCGTTGTGTCCATATGGCAGCAACGTGACCATCCAGAGTGCGTGGGGCACCTCGGAAGGACTTGTAGATAATTGGGCCGTGCTCAGCGGCAAACTTGCGTGCCTGCTCCACGTCATTGGTGATCAGGGTCAGCGGGACGGTCAGTCCAAGCTGAGCGGCCGTCTGGAGTTGGTAGGGCTTGTAATCGGAGCGGTTGTTCGCTGCCGGGTGGTTGACGTACACCGCGCCGTGCAGGTGGTTCAGGATGCCATTGAGCCCATGCTGAGCTTCAACCGCAGCGAACTTCCGATCCAGGGCAGGCAGGTGGGCGAATCGGGCGGAGAACGGGGTGGGGCGGCGGTAGTACACCGCCCCAACCTCCTCCAGCGCGATGTCACGACTCGGCGTACGAAGCCGGCCCGCCCACTCCTTCCGGCGGTCATCGCCGATGTAGGCGCTGAATACCAATTCGGCGCCGATATCGCCGGGATCGGCGCGGACGATCTGCACCTGGCGCTCGTTCAAAACCTCGATGACCAGGTTGGCAGTGATGTCCTCTGCCGATGTGACGACCAGAACGGTCTGTGGCGAGGGCCGCATGCCCCTACCCGTCGTTGTTGCTGTCGTCCGCTACCGAGGAACTTCCGCTTGAGCCATCGCTCCCGCCGCCCCTGGATTTGGTAACGGTGACCTTCTTGCCCATGTCCACGATGGCGCCGGCTCCGTCGTAGAAGTGAGTGAGCTGAGTTACGGGATCGAATTCAGCCGTTTCGTACAATGGCGGTTCCTCGGGAAGAGGCTCCGTCATCCGGCTAAGCCCCCAGGGAGTGACTGCTGTCATGGCGCCCTTCTTTCTTTTGGCGGCGCGGGGGTTGAGTGGCGGTGCAGCCCTGGTAGGGAGAACAGAGAGGATTGCCTGCTGCGGGTCCAGAGAACCAGGCTCCTGAATCATTGGGCCCGAGAGACATGGGAGCATGATAAGCCGCAACGGTCTTACCCATTGAGATGTCGCTTTGATCTGTTGCGTCGTCTCTTTCGTCATGTTAGGGGGGTTATGTCGAGATGACGCATTCACTCGGAGGGATTGTCGGATAGAAGCCCTTGTGAACGTTTTGGTCAGGCGAGGTCGCCGTTCTTGATGCTGCCGGCGAAGGTGGACCACGCCGCGGGGGTGAGGATGAGGGCGGGGCCGGTGGGGTTTTTGCTGTCGCGGATGGCTCGGTGGTTGCCGGAGAGGTTGGCGATTTCGACGCAGTTGCTCGCGTCATCGCCGGAGAGGGTGGATTTGCGCCAGTGGGCGGTGTGAAGTTCCTGGGTCAGGTCGTCCATCGCTGGATTGCCTCCTTGATCATGTCGCGTGAATCGCTCCGGGATAGGGCATCCGCACGGATCAGGTCGTATCTGAATTCTAGTCTTTTTACCTCTTCTGTCCGCTCGCTTACTCGGTCCTCAGTGCTCTGGGAATCGATGTAGGCCACGGGAGGTGCGCTTCCCGGCATGTCGGCGATGGTGAAGCCACCCAGCAGGCCGAGTACGTTGCGCGCGGTGTAGGGGAGCACCTGCAGAGAGAGCCATGGGCTCTCCGACATCTCCAGAAGGTAGTGGAACTGCCCCCTCATCACCTCGGGATCGGCGATGGGACGGTGCAGGATGCCCTCGTCCAGGATGGCCCAGAGCATCGGGGGGTCGGGTCGGCGAAGAATGCTCTTTCTGTCCATCCGGGCCGCGATGTTCTCCTTCACCTGCTCGGGAGTAACGCCGGGGCTGCGGCTGAGGATGGCTTCCGCGTACTGCTCAGTCTGGAGGAGGCCGGGCACTATCAGGGGTTCCCAGATGCGCTGGGAGACCGACAGGGGCTCGAACGCCAGCCAGGGGCGGAACCAGCGGGGGACCTGGGTGGCGACGCGGTCCAGGCGGTCCAGGAGGTCGACGAGTGTTGTGCCCAGGTCGAATGCCTCGTCCAGTTGATGGGCCAGTTTCCTGGTGGGAGCCCGGTGGCCGTTCTCCAACATGCTCAGATGGCTTACCGCGATGGGGACGACGGTGCAGAGCTGCCTTTGGGTAAGTCCGGACAAAATCCGGTATTTCCGTAGCTCTCTGCCGAATTGAACGCGCGTGGATTCGTATGAATACGTATCGAACTCCAGCTCCGAGTCCGGCTCGGGCTCCGGCTCCATGGCGATGCTCACCTCGGTCTCCTCTCGTTGCCTCTTTAATAGTCTCCTTCATTTTCATTACCGAGGGAATGGATATGAGGTTCTCGGAGGTTCACAGTGTTGTGAACTTACTTCGCGAACTGTGAACCCGTGATAAGCGCGGATCGGCTTCCGCTGTGCCCCGGTGTTTGGGACCGTGTTCCTGTCGAGCTATGGCTGTCACGGGATGTCAGTTAATGGCTCCGGTGAAAGCAGGTCGGCTTGATTCGGTCGGAAGGGGCAATTCCATGGAACCGGAGACGTTCAGCGAAATACTTCTGCCCAGTAATCCCGAAGCCGCCTCGCGGGCGCGGGAGGAGGTCCGTAAATGGCTGGGGGAGAGTCATCCGGCCTATGAGAACGCGCGGCTGGCCGTGTCCGAGCTGGTGACCAACGCGGTCCGGCACGCCCGGCACGGGACCGCCGGGCACGGGGTCGCCGGGCAGACCGAGATCTCCGGTGCCGGGGCTTCCAATGCCAGAGCCTCCAACAGCGGGGCCGCCGACAACGATCCGCTGGTCCTGCGGCTGCTGGCGTACGGCGGGCTGCTGCGCGTCGAGGTCGCGGACACGGGCCTGAGCACCGAGGAGCCACGTCTCCGAGTGGACCAGGCATGCCTCCTGATGGAGAACGGCCGGGGACTGGCGATCGTCGGCATGCTCTCCGGCGGAAACTGGGGCTATCGCTCCCATGGCCGCGAACCCGGCCGGACCGTCTGGTGCGAGCTTCCCGCGGATCCGCCGCGCGCTGACGGGGGTCTCAGCGGGAGATCAGCCCCGCCGTCTCCGGATGATCTCTTTCTCGGGGCGCCGACCTCCGCTCAGCCGGGGTGACTCGCCGCTCCCAGCACCCGTTGGGAGCCGACGAACCACCCCCGGCGGGTGGCGGCACACGGATTCGTCCCCCACGAAAGAACCTGCGTGCCGCTCCGGCTCCACCTCCCCCGTTGGAGCACCCCGCCGGGGGTCTCTTGTCCCAATATCGGAACCTGCTCGCGAGCCTCGCCGCACGGGAACGACGGGTGCCACGATGCTTCGTACAGGCCGAACGCATCTTCGGTCATACCGAAGACCTTGCGGAGACGGGGCAGAGCGCGGTGTCATCGCGGTGTGCTGGAGCGCGTCCAGCATGGGAATGAATCGGAAGTCATTCCAGAGAGTCGGCGAAGATCACTATTTCGTCGATGTCGCCCTCGACGGTGACGTGCACCACGTCCATCCCGGTCAGCAGGCTCCGGCCTGAGGAGTCCTCGTAGCGCCACCCGAAACGCGCCCACTCTCCTGGTGCGTCCACCCGGGTCGTACGGACCATCCGGGTGGGACCCGACGGGTGCCCCCGCACCACCTCGGTGATGAAGTCCTCGACCGCCTTGCGCCCGACGCCCCGGCCCAGCGGTCCCCAGAAGACGACGTCGCCGGTAAGGGCACGACTCAGCAGCGTGGCCCGCCGCGCCGGGTCATCGGCATTGGCGGCCGCGATGAAGGCGTCAATGGCGTGGTCGTGCAGAGTGTCGTCGGTCACCTCGCGATAGTAGCCAGCGGATCCGCATCGCGAAGATGCGAAGCCACCCAGATCATGGAAGTCGCCGCTGCCGACTTCATTTGACTGCGGATGCCTTCGGATCTCGGCACTTTCAGAACAGGCCGAGGTGGTCGAGGAGTTTTCCGGTGGCGTCGATCAGTGCGCGTGCGGCCGCTATTGCGCGGTCTGCTTCCGCTGTTTCCACTACCTCGTCGGGGAACTCTGGATATTCGAGTTCGTTGCGCCTGCGGCGCATGGTGCCGTACGGCTCGAACGTGGGGCCGAACTGCCGGATCACGGTTTGCTGGACGGCATAGTGGCCACCGGAGGTTGTGGCTCGTAACCCCTTGTGCCAATAGACCGGCACAGGCGAAGCGCGCCGCGTCGTAGGCGAGTGTGTAGGCGGAGTTCGGATCGGTTGTTCTGAGCCCTTCGGCGCTGGAGAGGGTGGTGGTTGCCTTCTCCAACCAGCCAACGCCGTCGGCGGCCTCACCTCGGACGCGCTGGAGTTCGCCGGAGGTCAACATCCGCTCGATGTCGGCCTCGCCACGTGTCCACCGTGTCATTGGGCGGGTTTCTCCGATCAGGTGTGGATTTCGGCGGTCAGGTCGATCACGGGGGCTGACTTGATCTGCCTGATGAGGGCGTCGGCCTCCGCGTTCCAGCGGTGGGTGGAGGCAAGGACAGGATTGACCGGCATGCCGATGCGTTCCTGAGCGCGGTCGGCGGCGGCGTAGAGGGCAGCCCGGTCGACCTCGCCGACGACAAGTATGTCGATGTCGTGGGGGACAGGTCCTGGGTTTCCCGCATGTCGGGCGGCCCACGAGCCGAAGATGAGCAGGCGCTCGGTGCCTGGAATACCGGCGAACTCCTCGCTGATGATCGTACGAGGTCCGTACATGTAGTTCAGGATCTCGGTCACGGGTTGGAACAGCGGATGGTCGGGATTGGCACGCAGGACGTGAGAGCGCCCGATCTCAGTAGTAGTGATCAGCTGTGCGTCGATGAGGCGATGAACTTCGGCGTGCAGGGTGGAGGGTGCCACGCCCAGATCTCGGGCGAGAGAGGCGAGAGTCCAGTGCTGCCGAGGCCGTAGATAGATGGCGGCCAGGACCTCCGCTTGGGTCCGAGTCTTGAAGATGGGAACGGCGGGTGCTGCGACGCTTCGCATAAACCGAATATATCTTCGGTTATGCCGAACATCAATCATCGCGGTGGTAGCCGGCGGAACTGCGTTGCCGAGCGTGTGGTTCGGGAATGTTCCGGCCGTGATCGCCGATGAGGGTCCGCCGGGGACCGTCGGGTGAGGCCGTGGTCAAGAGACCCGCGTCTTGAGTCGCTCAGGACAAAAGGGCAGGTCACGATGCATCCATGAGCCCGCCGGTCAACGAATAAGTCCTCTAAAGGGGATTTTTCGGACAGGTGGACGATATGTACCCGGTGATTCAGGCAATGCTCGTTGGGATGACCTCGGCGGTCACCCTGATGGCGGTCGTCACGGGCCGTCACCTTTACCGTCGCAGACATCGTCTCTTCCTCAGGCACCTCCACCGCTTCCTGAGGAGGGAAGAGCAGGCGCCGCGAGGTGACGACCGGCGCGGGCGCCCGGGACAGGGACGATCTTCAACCGGTGCCCCGGGACCCGGTGGCGACGGGCCCGCCACCGGGGACTCCGCGGCGATCTCGTCACGGTGACGAGGTCCGGTCCAGGGCCGTCGCGGTGTGCCGGAGGGCGTCCAGCAGGGGGACGAGCAAAGGGTGCCGTTCCGCGCCCCGGCGTACGGCGGTGAAGACCCGGCGTTCGGGGCCGGGGACCGGGCGGATCGCCACGCCGGACAGGCCGGTGCCGCGCAGCGCCAGCCGGGGCACCATCGCCACCCCGGCCCCGGCGGCGGCCAGCGCGACCACCGCGCTGAAGTCGTCCGAGGAGTGGGCGAACTCGGGGGTGAAGCCCGCGTGCTCGCAGGCCAGCGCGATCACGTCGTGGCAGGGATTGCCCGGGTAGGGGCCGATCCAGGTCTCCCCGGCCAGGTCCGCGACCGTCACTTCGCGCTCCGCGAGGGCGTGGTCCCGGGGGAGCACCACGTCGAACGGTTCGGAGTAGAGCGGGATGCGCGACAGGCGCCGGTCGTCCTCGGCGGGGGCCCCGCGATACTCCACGGCCACGGCCGCGTCCACCGCGCCGTCCAGGACCATGGTGAGGCTCTGGTCGCCCTCGGCGTCCAGGACCCGCACCCGGATGCCGGGCTCGGAGTCCCGCAGGACGCCGACGGCCGGGGCCACCAGGAGCCCGATCGCGGTGGCGAACGAGGCCACCTTCACCTCGCCCGCCGTACCGGCCGTGTAGGCGGCGATGTCGGCCCCGGCCCGCTCAAGCTGGGCGAGGATCTCGTTGGTGTGGCCCAGCAGGATGTGGCCGACGGCGGTCAGCCGTACGCCCCGGCCGTCGCGGTCGAGCAACCGGTGGCCCACCTCGTGCTCCAGGGCGGCGAGCTGCTGGGAGACCGCCGAGGGGGTCAGGTGCAGCGCGGCGGCGGCCGCGGTGACCGTGCGGTGGTCGGCCACCGCCCGCAGGGTCCTGAGCCGCCGTGTCTCTATCACCTCCGTATTCTCCCCGAGGTCGTTCGTACGCGATGCCTTCGGGAACACGCCCCCGTCGGCACGACCCCGGCCGAACCGTCCAGCGCGGGCTTCCCACGGCCCCACCGTCCCCTGACCGTGTCCGTTTCCTACAAGACCGCGGCGGGAGGTGCGGTTAGGTTGAGCCGTACCGGGGGGATCCACGGTCCGGTGTTCCGGCTGGTCGCACCTGTTTCGGCGGGCTGAGGGCGGTCCAGGATCCAGGACCCCTCACGACATCCCACCGCGAATCCGTGATCGGAGGACTTGATATGAAAGCCCAGCTGGACGTCGTCGGCATGGTCGTCGAGGACATGGGCCGCTCGCTGGCCTTCTACCGGCTGCTCGGCCTGGAGGTGCCGCCGGAGGCCGACGGGCAGCCGCACGTCGAGGCGGTCCTGCCCGGCGGCCTGCGCCTCGCCTGGGACACGGTCGAGACGATCCGCTCGTTCTACCCGGACTGGCGGCCCGGGAACGGGCAGGGGATGTCGCTGGCGTTCCGGTTCGACACCCCGGCCGAGGTGGACGAGGCGTACCAGCAGCTGGTCCTTCTCGGGTACGAAGGGGACAAGGAGCCGTGGGACGCGTTCTGGGGGCAGCGGTACGCGGTGATCCACGACCCGGACGGCAACGGCGTCGACCTGTTCGCTCCGAACACGGAGAGCTGACCGGACGGCGAACGGCGCGGGTCGGTCCCGCGCGTCGCGCGCGAGCACGGCCGAGCCCCGATGATCCCGTCGCGGCGATCTCGTCACGGCAACGGGGCCGTGACGAGT
This sequence comes from Streptosporangium sp. NPDC049644, assembly GCF_040675205.1. Lineage (NCBI taxonomy): Bacteria > Bacillati > Actinomycetota > Actinomycetes > Streptosporangiales > Streptosporangiaceae > Streptosporangium > Streptosporangium sp. NPDC049644. The sequence goes on from NZ_JBFAOJ010000037.1 coordinate 62,145, forward strand.
GCCCATCCGCGAGGCCGGGAGCGGAACTCAGCCGCGGGCCGTGGCGAACGCCTCCAGGGCCCGGTCGACGTCCTCGGTGGAGTGGGCCGCCGAGAGCTGGACCCGGATCCTGGCCTGGCCGTGCGGGACGACGGGGTAGGAGAAGCCGATCACGTAGACGCCCAGCTCCAGCAGGCGTTCGGCCATCGCGGCGGCCTCGGCGGCGTCGCCGATCATCACCGGGACGATGGGGTGGTCGCCGGGCAGGATGTCGAACCCGGCCTCGATCATCCCGATGCGGAACCGCTCGGTGTTGGCACGCAGCCGGGTGCGGGCCTCGTCCGAGCCGCTGATCAGGTCGAGGACGCGCAGCGACGCGGCGGCGATCACCGGGGCCAGGGAGTTGGAGAACAGGTAGGGGCGCGAGCGCTGGCGGAGCAGCTCGCAGATCTCCTTGCGGGCCGCGACGTAACCGCCGCTGGCCCCGCCGAGCGCCTTGCCGAGCGTGCCGGTGAGGATGTCGACCCGGTCCCGCACACCGTGCAACTCGGGGGTGCCGCCGCCGTGCTCGCCGACGAAGCCGACGGCGTGCGAGTCGTCGACCATCACCATGGCCCCGTACCGCTCCGCCAGGTCGCAGATCTCCGCCAGCGGCGCGACGTAGCCGTCCATGGAGAAGACACCGTCGGTGACGATCAGCCTGCGCCGGGCGTCGGCGGACTCCTTGAGCCGTGCCTCCAGCTCGGCCAGGTCGCGGTTGGCGTAGCGCAGGCGCCGGGCCTTGGACAGGCGGATGCCGTCGATGACGCTCGCGTGGTTGAGCGCGTCGGAGATCACCGCGTCCCGGTCGTCGAGCAGGGTCTCGAAGACGCCGCCGTTGGCGTCGAAGCACGAGCTGTAGAGGACGGTGTCCTCCTGGCCGAGGAAGGCCGACAGCCGCGCCTCCAGCTCCTTGTGCACCTCCTGGGTGCCGCAGATGAAGCGGACCGAGGCCATGCCGAAGCCCCAGCGGTCGAGGGCCTCCTTGGCGGCGGCGATCACCTCGGGGTGGTCGGCCAGGCCCAGGTAGTTGTTGGCGCAGAAGTTCAGCACCTCACCGCCGCCGGCCACGGCGATGTCGGCGCGCTGCGGGGTGGTGATGACCCGCTCCGGCTTGAGCAGCCCGGCGGATGCGATCTCGTTCAGGGTGGTACGGAAGTCGTCGCGGACGTTGTCGAACATCAGGCGGTCCAATCCAAGGTGATCTTGCCGGTTCCGCCGCCGCCGGCGGCGGAACCGGAGTCGCGGTGGGAGCCGGACATCAGGTGGTCCAGGTCCGGGGTGACCCTGCCGGCGACGGTGACTGTGACGGTGTCGAAGCCGCGCCGGACATCAGACCGTCCAGTCCAGGATGACCTTGCCGGTCCTGCCGCCGGCGGCGGTGTCGAAGGCCGCGTCGAAGTCGCGGTAGGAGAAGCGGTCGGTGATCACGGGGGAGAGGTCGAGGCCCTTCTCCAGAAGCACGGACATGGCGTACCACGTCTCGTACATCTCCCGGCCGTAGATGCCCTTGATGGTGATCATCGAGGTCACGATGGTCGCGAAGTCGACGGCGAACTCCTCGGCGGGCAGCCCGAGCATGGCGATCTTCCCGCCGTGCGACATGTTGGCGATCATGTCGCGGAGCGCCCGCGGGTTCCCGGACATCTCAAGACCCACGTCGAAGCCCTCCCGCATGCCGAGCTCACGCAGGCCGTCGGCGACGGACCTCTCGGCGACGTTCAGCGCCAGGGTGACGCCCAGCTTGTTCGCGATGGCCAGCCGTTCGTGGCTGACGTCGGTGATGACCACGTTGCGGGCGCCCACGTGGGTGGCCACCGCGGCGGCCATCAGCCCGATCGGCCCGGCCCCGGTGATCAGCACGTCCTCGCCGACCATCGGGAACGTCAGGGCGGTGTGCACCGCGTTGCCGAACGGGTCGAAGATCGCCGCCACGTCGAGGTCCACCGGGACCCGGTGTACCCAGACGTTGGAGGCCGGGAGCGTCACGTACTCGGCGAAGGCGCCGTCCCGGTTGACCCCCAGCCCGACCGTGCTGCGGCACAGGTGCCGCCGTCCGGCCATGCAGTTGCGGCACTTGCCGCAGACCAGGTGCCCCTCGCCGCTGACCAGATCACCGGGGGCGATGTCCTCCACGCCCGGCGCCACCTCGACGACCTCGCCGCAGAACTCGTGCCCGACGACGAGCGGCGTCCGCAGGGTCTGCCGGGCCCAGGCGTCGAAACTCCGGATGTGCAGATCCGTCCCGCAGATCCCGGTCCGCAGCACCCTGATCAGCACCTCCCCGGCGCCGACCGACGGTTCCGGTACGTCGACCAGCCACAGGCCGGGTTCGGCCCTCTCCTTGACCAGCGCTTTCATCGCGGATCCCCCCTCAACTCCGAACCCTACGCACTGTGCCCGGCCGCCTTCGGGGGTGTCCATCGCGGTTTTCTTAACCCCGCCCACAGCGTTGCTTCACGCCCGATCCCCGAGGACTAACGATGTACCCGGGCATTTGACCTTAAATCGGACACGCGTCCGACGGGGTTCCCGTCCCGGCGGCCGACGCCGGGACGGTGTCGGGGATGCGGCGCCCTTTCTGGGCGGCGTCTTTTCACTGGTTGCAGTCGGAATATATCGCTCGGTAATCGGTCGTACATCGCTCGCGCGGATGCTGGTGCGAACCGAAAGGAAAGGCACGCCATGACCGATCAGCCGTACGTCGCCCCGCCCACGGTGGGCGACCGGGTCCCCACCACAGGCGTCAAGGAATGGGCTTTCGGCGCCTGGGCCCTGCTGGACGGATTCTTCAGGAAGATGACGATCGTGGACAGGGAGAAGGACGGCGTCGAGCTTCTGATGAACAGGCTGAGGCGTCTGGAGTCCGCGATCATCGGTGGTACGAGCGAGGCGAGCGCGCGGGCGGCGTTCATCGACTGGGTGAACGACAACGACGGGGGCGGCTGGGCCTACTACCTGACCAAGAAGGCCGAGGCGGACCGCCAGGAGGCCGAGGCGCAGGCGAAGATGCGGCACGAGAGGATCACCGCCAGTGCCCGGGAGGAGGCCGTCAGCCTGCGCAACAAGTACCCCGGAGGAAAGGGAGTCGCGGTCGGCACGGTGATCGTGGGCCTCGCCGACACGATCACGGGAAAGACCTACACCGGTACCAGTGGCGCCTACACCTACGCGGACAAGCGGCATGCGGTCATGGAGGAACTGCTGGTCGGCGTGCCCCAGGTGGAGGACTGGCCGGTGAACGCCTGCGCGGAGGTCGACGCCATGAACAAGCTCCTCATCGCCAGGAAAATCACGAAAAAGTCTGAAATCCAGGCGGAAACCCTCTATTTCCATGCCGAGACCTGGAACAGCACGTCCGGGAAATGGCAGGCGCGCAGCGCCTGTAAGAACTGTGACGTGTGGTTGAAGAAGATCGGCGCCTGCCGCATCTGAGACCCGGCGTTCCCGCCAGGACCGGCACTCTCACCGGTCCCGTGCCCCCGATGACGATCGTCACCGGGGGCACGGGACAGGCGCGGGGCTCAGGGAGCGGCGCGGTGTCGCTCCCGGTACAGGCCGACGGCGTCGAACGTGGCCGCCCACCGGGCGTGGAGTCAGGCGCGGTGCTGCTCCTCCTGGGGGACCGCGAGACCGTCGGTGGGCAGGGAGGGCGGGGCCGCGTTGAGCTGGCGGGGGCCCAGGTCGGCCTCGGCGGCCTCGGCGACCGCCTCGGCGGCGGCCTGCTCGGCCTGCTTCCGCTCCTCCTCGGCGGCCTCGTTGACCCTGGGAGCCTCGCGGGTGGCCGACGACTGCGGCAGCGCCTCGGTGAACGCCTTGGAGACGCCCTGGATGGCCGAGGTGACCTCGCTGGGGATCACCCAGAAGGTGTTGTTCGGGCCCTTGGCCAGCTCGGGCAGCACCTGGAGGTACTGGTACGCCAGCAGCTTGGGGTCGGGGTCGTTGCGGTGCACGGCCTGGAAGACCTCGTCGATGGCCTGGGACTGGCCCTCGGCCTTGAGGATCGCGGCGCTCCGGTCACCCTCGGCCCGCAGGATCGCGCTCTGCTTGTCACCTTCGGCGGTGAGGATCTGCGACTGCCGCTGGCCCTCGGCGTTGAGGATCGCCGCACGCTTGTCACGCTCGGCGCGCATCTGCTTCTCCATCGCCTCCTTGATGCTCTTCGGCGGGTCGATGGCCTTGATCTCCACCCGGTTGACCCGGATGCCCCACTTGCCGGTCGCCTCGTCGAGCACGCCGCGGAGCTGGCTGTTGATCGTGTCACGCGAGGTCAGCGTCATCTCCAGGTCCAGCGAGCCGACGACGTTGCGCAGCGTGGTGACCGTGAGCTGCTCGACGGCCTGGATGTAGTTGGCGATCTCGTACGCCGCCGCCCGGGGGTCGGTCACCTGGAAGTACAGAACCGTGTCGATCTCGACGACCAGGTTGTCCTCGGTGATCACCGGCTGGGGCTGGAAGGAGACGACCTGCTCGCGCAGGTCGATCATCGGATAGACCCGGTCGATGTACGGGATCACGAAGTTGAGGCCGGGCTTGAGCGTGCTGTGGTAGCGGCCGAGCCGCTCCACGTTGCGGGCCCGCGCCTGCGGGACGATGCGCACCGAGCGGACCACGGTGAACACCGCCAACAGGACGATGAGGATCACAGCTATGAGCAGAGCGTCCATGAAGTCACTCCCGCGGATACACGAGAGCGGTCGCGCCCTCGATCTCGATGACGTCGACGGTCGCCCCGGCGGGTATCACCAGGGTCTCGTCATAGGCTCTGGCGGACCACTCCTCGCCGCCGATCCGCACCCGGCCGTCCTGGCCGGTCACCTCGCGTAGCACGTACGCGGATCTGCCGACGATCGCCTGGATCCCGAACCGCTGGCTCCGGGGCTGCAGCCCCTTGAGGTGACGCCTGGCGATGGGCCGGATCGCGACCACCCCCGCCCCCAGGGAGGCGGCGAAGACCAGGAGCTGGAGCGGAATCGGCAGTCCGAGGCCGGCGGCGACGGAGGCGACGAGGGCCGCCCCCCCGAGCAGGCCGAGAGCGGTGGTCAGGGTGAAGATCTCGGCGATTCCCAGCACGACTGCCAGGATCAGCCAGATGACCCAGTAATCCATGCTCCGGCCCTCCTGCCTTGTTCAACGGGTCGGACGTCGGGGAGGTTCCTTTCCCTACCGTATGTCTTCTACTCGACGCCTGTCAGGGGCGGTTCGCGGGTGAGATCCTGCCCGACACCTCGCCCAGGGTGATCACGGTTCCGTCGGGTCCCGGGGCCGTCGCGGTGATCGTAACGGTGTCCCCGTCCTCCAGGAAGGTCCTGACGGAGCCGTCGGGCAGTTTGAGCGGCTCGGTCCCGTTCCAGGTCAGCTCGATCAGCGAGCCGCGCTCGCCCGGCCCGGTGCCGGAGATCGTGCCGCTGGCGTAGAGATCGCCGGTGCGCAGCGCGGCGCCGTTGACGGTCATGTGGGCGAGCATCTGGTCCGGCGTCCAGTACATGTCCCGATACGGGGGACGGGAGACGACCTCGCCGTTCACCGCGACCTCCAGCCGCAGGTCGAGCCCCCAGGGCTCGTCGCGGCGCAGGTAGCCGAGCGGCTCGGGATCCTGCGTCCTGCCCTCGACGCGGGCCTCGGACAGGGCGGCGAGCGGGGTGATCCACGGTGAGATCGAGGTGGCGAAGGACTTGCCGAGGAACGGGCCGAGCGGGACGTACTCCCAGGCCTGGATGTCGCGGGCGCTCCAGTCGTTCACCAGGGTCACGCCGAACACGTGGTCTTCGAAGCGTCCGGCCCGGTCGCCGAGGGACGTCGGCGCGCCGACGACGAAGCCCAGCTCCGCCTCGATGTCCAGCTTGACGGACGGGCCGAAGACCCCCGCGCCGCGCTGCCCGGACGGCCGGGTGATCGGGGTGCCGGAGGCGACGACGGTCCCGGCCCTGCCGTGGTAGCCGACCGGCAGGTGCCGCCAGTTCGGCTTGAGCGGCTCCTCGTCGGGGCGGAACATCCGGCCCAGGTTGGAGGCGTGCTCCAGCGAGCAGTAGAAGTCGACGTAGTCGGCCACCTCGATCGGCAGGTGCAGCGTCACCTGCTCCAGCGGGACGAGGTGCGGCTCGACCACCGACAGGTCGGTGCGGAGCTTGTTCTGGATCAGGGCGCGGGTGTCGCGCCACGCGACCGGACCTCTGGCCATGAAGGCGTTGAGCGAGCCGGTGGCGAACACCTCGTCGTGCAGGGCCCCGGCCAGGTCGACGATCTGATCGCCGTAGCGGACGCCGACGCGAGGGGTCTCCCCCTCGTGGCGGGAGAAGACTCCGTAGGGCAGGTTCTCCGGGCCCCAAGCCATCACTTGCTCTCCTTCGTTGGGTGGGTGGTCGCGCTCGGGCGCCGGGCGACGAGGCCCAGGGCCGTCAGGTCCTCGATCGGGGTGCTCGTGCTGCATGATCCGTACGAGACCAGCAGCTTCCTGGCGCGCGTCGCGGTCTCCTGGGGCACGGCCCGCGCGAGCCGCACCAACTCGCCGACGTCGGTCAGCTTCAACACCGGCACCGGGTCGCGGCCCTCGGTGGCCGCGCAGACCGCGAGGACCAGGTTGAGGAAGCCGTGCCGGTCCACGCCCAGCGCGGAGTCGAAGTGGCGGACCGCGTTGTGCAGGCCCGCGGTCGCCTTGAACGGCACACCGTACTCCGCGCAGTGCGCGATGAGGGCGCCCAGGTCGGCGGCACTGGGAAAAGCGTCGGCGGTCAGCCCGCCGCAGCGGAACTTCAGGCCGGGGCCCGAGCCGTCGCGTGGCAGGGAGCCACGGCCGTCGAGGGGCACCTCGACGAAGAGCCCGGCCCCGCCGGGCAGCCCGTCGGCCAGCCGCTCCGACACGGCCTGAGGCGTCTCGCCCGCCGCCTGCCGCACCTCGACCAGCTCGACGGCGAGGCCGTCGAGGTCGTCGAGTGGCGGGAGGGCGGGGGTGTCCATGATCAGGCCGAGCCGGATCGGGAAGGTCAGGTGGTCGCGGAGCTCTTCCAGGCGGCCGGCCGGGCAGAGGAACCGGTGGGTGAGCACCGGGTCGTTGCCGGCCAGGTCGTTCCTGTGCCGCTCCAGGGCCTCGGCCATCGGCAGTCCGGTCGGCGGGAACAGGCCGGCGTCGTCGACGAGCCCGCGGAAGAGCGGCGCCGTTCCCGTTCCCATGTCCGTGCTCATATCTGCAGCCATGGTCTCGCCCCTACCCGGTGACGGGCCCGTGGTCATGCCCAGGGGCCCGCCCGTCAACGGGCCCACGTCCACGCGTAGCCGGGGTCCTCCACCGACAGGCCGGCGGGGCCGAGGTCGAGGGGGCGGAAGGTGTCGACCATCACGGCCAGCTCGCTCGTCTGGGTGTGGCCCTGCCTGACCGCCTCGATGACCGCCTCGACGGCGCCCGGCTGCGGGCCGTGGGTGAATCCGGCCGGGTGCAGCGAGACCGAGCCGACATCGATGCCCGAGCCCCTGCGCGCGGTGTAGTCGCCGCCCGCGTAGAACATCAGCTCGTCGGAGTCGACGTTGTGGTGGTTGTACGGGATCGGGACCGCGTCGGGGTGGAAGTCGAGCGGCCGGGGGCAGAACGAGCAGATCACGAAGTTCGGGCCCTCGAAGGTCTGGTGCACCGGCGGCGGGGCGTGGGTGCGCTTCACGACGGGCTCGAAGTCGTTGATGTTGAACGCGTACGGGTAGAGACAGCCGTCCCAGCCGACCACGTCGAACGGGTGGTCGCGGTAGACCAGCCGGGTCAGCCCGCCGCGGGTGCGGACCAGCACCGGCACCTCCTCGCCCTCGACGATGAGGGGCTCGCCGGGGGAGCGCAGGTCCCGCTCGCAGTAGGGGGCGTGCTCCAGGAACTGGCCGTGGGTGGACAGGTAGCGCTTGGGGGGACGGATGTGCCCCGCGGCCTCGATGGTGAACGCCGTGACGCGGCCCTGCGGCACCCAGCGGTGGATGGTCCCGGTGGGGACGACGACGTAGTCGCCCTCCCCGGCCTCGATCACCCCGTACGTCGACTCGAACCTGACCCGCCCGCTCGCGATGTAGACGCACTCGTCGCCCATGGAGTTGCGGTAGAGCTCGCTGGGCGTCTCGCTCGCGGCGTACGACATGCGGACGTCGGCGTTGCCGGCGAGCAGCCCGCGCCCGGTGACCAGGTCGCCTCCGACCGGCAGGTCCTGGGTGCGCAGGTGACGGGGGGAGAGGGGCAGGTTGGGGACGAGCCGGCCGGCCTCGGTCGGCTCGACGGCCTCGGCCTTGAGGATCGCCGTGGGGAGATGGCGGTGGTAGAGCAGCGACGAGTCGCTGGAGAACCCCTCCTCACCCATCAGCTCCTCGGCGTACAGCCCGCCGTCGGGCCGCCGGAACTGCACGTGCCGCTTGCGAGGTATCTCCCCCACGACCCGGTAGTACGGCATCCACTTCTCCCACTCTGTCCGCTTATCGGACATGCATGTCCTTTATACGAACAACCATCTGTCAGGGCGGGATGGATGTCAAACGTCACCGCACACCGAGGGGTCCGGGGCCGCCTGTCGGGCCTGGACGTGGCGAGGCTCCGCGCGGCGAACCGGTTCTCTCGTAACAGGAGAACAGGAGCCCGCCGGTCGCGGCCTGTGGCGCAACGCGTCCCTGTGGTGGTGCGGGTCGGTCCGTCGGACACCCTCCCCCTCGCCCTGGGTCGCGGGTATCGGCCGACTCTGGTCTGCGGGCCGTGGTGAGACGTCCGGCCGACTCCATGGTGGGGGCACGGGGTGATGTCAGGTTTTATGCCCATTGAGCGGTTTTGTGGGCACCCTTGCTCACGTATGCGAGGTGTCGTAGTGTGTAACGAAATATCGAAGTTGCTGGTATGTCTGGAAGGCCGCCGTGGACTCCGTGGGGCAGAGAAGCCGTTCCGAGGCTTGTGAGAGCCGTCGATGCGTGAGTCGACGCGCGGTGTCCCGCTGTCGGTGTGTCGGCGGGAAGACGGTCGCCCGGTGAACGAGTGGGGGAGCCCGGCGTGAGCCGAGTCGTACAACGCCCCGGTTCGATCACGCGACTGCGTGTGCTGGAAGCCGGGAGCGGACTTCCGACGGCCATCGTGGCGCGATTGCTGCACGACTCCGGGGTGACCGTCCTGCGGACCGCGCGGACGGGACCCGACCCGTTCGCCGAGAGATATCCCGCGCTGCGGTCATGGTCCCGTGACTGGACGGAGGTCGATGTCGAAAACGGCATGGACGATGTCCTGGCCTCGGTCGATGTCCTTCTCGTCGGTGCTGAGGACCACCCGGATGCGGGACCGCCGGCGCGTCTTGAGCTCGCTGAGCCGCTCTCCAGGCATCCCCGGCTCATCGTGCTGGAGATCGGTGGTTACGTCCAGGGCACGAACGACCCCACGCCCGCCGTCGACCTGCTGGTGCAGGCTCGGACGGGACTCGTGTTCGAGCAGTTCAGCGATCGGCCGACGCAGCTCGCGTTCGCCCCCTCGTTGTACGGTGCCGCCCTGCTCGGCACGACAGGCGTGTGGGCGGCGCTGCACGCACGTCGGCGCACCGGGCGCGGTGGCCGGGTCCGGGTCTCCATGCAGCAGGGGCTGGCGCTGTTCTGGCCGCACCTGTGGCTCTCCGCCGAACGCCCTGACCAGGCGTTCGACACGGTGCCGCCGCGGGATGTGAAGCACCTCGTGCTGCGCTGCGCGGACGGTGGATATCTGCAGATCGTGCTCGGCGTGCCCGGGGCAGTGGCCCGGGTGCATCGGGTGCTGGGCATCCCCGGCCCCGTCGATCCCGCCGACCGGGGTGTCCCCAGCCTGGCCCGCGGCGCGGAGAACTACTTCGCCGACCGTGACCTGTTCGGCCGGTACGCGGCACGCTTCCCGCGCGACGAGCTGGTCGAGGCCTTCGCCGCGGCCGGTGTCCCGGTGGAGCCGGTGCTGGCACCGGGGGAGTTCTTCGACGACCCGCAGGTACGTGCGGCAGGGCTGGTCGCCACCGCCCCGGACGGGCGTGAGTATCCGGCTGGGCCGGTGGACCTTTCGGTGGCGGGGGACCCGCCGGCGGCGCGACCCGTCCCGCGGCGGGCGCGGTGCGGCGAGAGCGCACCCCTGGCCGGTCTGAGGATCATCGACCTGGGTAACTGGGTGGCCGGGCCGTTCGCCTCCAAGCTGCTCGCCGACCTCGGCGCCGACGTGATCAAGGTCGAGCCGCCGACCGGGCTGTCCAATCTGACCGGCGTCCGCAATACCCTGACCTCCAACCGCGGCAAGCGCAGCATCGTCGTCGACATGAAGACCCCCGAGGGGCGTGAGATCGTACGGCGGCTGGCCGCCACGGCCGACGCGGTGCACCACAACTTCCGGCCCGGCGTCGCTGAGCGCCTTGGCGTGGACGCCGCCTCGTTACGGGAGCACCGACCCGGCCTGGTGTATCTGCACACCACCGCCTACGGGCGAACCGGGCCGCGTGTGCTGCGCGGCGGGTTCGACATGGTGATGCAGGCGCTGTGCGGGCACGAGGTGCGTGCGGGCGGAGAGGGAAACGAGCCGCTGTGGTACCGCGCCCCGTTCGTGGACTACTGCGCCGGTGCGCTCGGCGCGATCGCACTGCTCACGGCCCTGTACGAGCGGGACGCGACCGGCGCCCCGGTGGACGCGCACACCAGCCTGCTCGGCGCGGCGATGTTCCTGCGAGGGGAACTGGTGCGGGAGCCGGATGGTTCGATCGCGGGCGCCGCAGTGCTGTCCGCGGACCGCACCGGTTTCCACCCGACCGAGGCGCTGTACCGGGCCATGGACGGCTGGCTTGCCGTCGCCGCGTACGGCAAGTCGATGGCCGCCGCGCTCTCGGACGCGCTGGAGTTGACCGGGCTCGGCCCGCCATCGAAATGGAGCGAGGCGGCCGCCCACGCCATCGCCGCCGCTATAGGCCGCCTGACCTGCGACGAAGCTCTGAGTTTGCTCGGCGCCGCGGGAGTGTGGGCGACGCGGTGCACCGGCGACGCCTTCGCGGCGATGCTCGCCGACGACGCGGCGCGCCGGTCCGGTCTGGTGATCAGCGCGCCGGACCCCCGGTACGGCCGGGTCACCGGCTGCTTCGGTCCGCTGATCGGCTTCTCCGGCTGGACCCCGGCCCTGGACGGCTTCCGCTCGGCGCCGCTCTCCGGCGAGCACACTGCCGCCCTGCTGGCCGAGACCGGCTACTCCGCCGACGAGCGCGCCCGCCTGGAGCGCGACGGGATCGTCCGGGTCGCCCCCGGCGGCCTGATGCTCACAGACCAGATTCCCGCCACCTGAACGGCATCCGCAGCACGATTTCAAGGACGGTATGACCGCATGACCGCGTACAAGACCATCGAGTTCACCGCCGACGGGCGTCTGGCCTACCTGAAGCTGAACCGCCCCGAGCGGCTCAACGCGCTCAGTGACGAGTTGGAGTCCGAGATCCGCACCGCACTGCTGGAGTTCGACCTGGACGACGATCTCTGGGTACTGATCATCCATGGTGAGGGCAGGGCGTTCTGCGCCGGGCTCGACGTCAAGGAGCACAGCTCGTTCTCGTTCGGTGCCGACGACGCCACCCGCAAGGCCAAGGCGCTGGAGGCGGTGCGCAGTGGCCATGTCGGTGGCGCCCAGCACCTGCGCGGCACCGGCGGCGAGGGCTGGCTGGGCCGGACGGCCAACTACAAGCCGGTCATCGCGGCGGTGCACGGCTACGTGCTGGGCGGCGGCGCGCACCTGGCCGCCGAGTGCGACCTGATCGTGGCCGCCGAGGACGCCCGGTTCGCCATCAGCGAGACCATGACCGGCATGTCCGGCTCGCGCACCTGGGCCAAGATCAAGACCTTCATGCCGTCGAAGCTCGCCTCGGAGATGCTCATCACCGGCCGCCGGATCAAGGCCGAGGAACTGCACCGGCTCGGCCTGGTCAACAGGTTGGTCCCGGCGGGCGAGCACCTGAAGGCAGCCGAGGAACTGGCCCGCGAGGTGCTCAAGGCGCCGCCGCTGGCCACCAGGGACGCGGTGCGGGTGACCCGGAAGCAGTGGGTGCCGATCGCGACCGCGCTGGACGAGCAGATGCAGCTGTCCCGGCTCGATCTCACCGAGGACTTCCGCGAGGCCGGCCGGGCCTTCGCCGAAAAGCGCCTGCCGAAGTTCCAGGCCAGGTGAGCGGGCAGGACCGGATGGGCACCGAGCATCCTTTCGGCGGTCATTCCCCCGGAGGTGGCGGCGCGGGCCCGGCGGCGTCCGGCGGCGGGCTGCCGGGGCACGGGCTGCGCGTCGTCGACCTGGGCACCGGGATGGCCGCGGCATTGGTGAGCACGCTGCTCGCCGACGCCGGAGCGGTCGTGCACCGGATCGCCCCGTCCGGCGACGAGGTCTTCGACGAGGTCTATCCGGCGCACCGTGGCTGGCGGTCGGCGACCGTCCCGGCGGACCCGGCCGACCTGGACGTCCTGCTGGCACAGGCCGACGTGTGCCTGATCGGCGGCGAGGACCATCCGGCGGTCACCCCGCGGCACGACGCCGGGGACCTCGCAGACCGGTACCCGCGGCTCGTCGTGGCGCACCTGACCGGCTACGCCGCCGGGCACGCGCCGGGCGCACCCGCAGTGGACCTGCTGGTGCAGGCCCGCACCGGGATGGTCGCCGAGCACTTCAGCGACCGGCCGTTGTACTTCGCCGTGCCCTTCCCCACCTACGGGCAGGCCATGCTGGCCGTACTCGGGGTATGGACGGCACTGCTGGAGCGGGCCGGCAGCGGGCGCGGCCAGGTGGTGGGCGCCTCCCTTCAGCAGGGGGCGGCGCTGTTCATGACGCCGTTCTGGATGCGGGCCGAGCGGCCGGACGCCGAGTTCGGCAAGGTCACCCCGAAGGACGTCAAGCACCTGATCTTCCAGTGCGCCGACGGCGGTTACGTGCAGTTCGTGATGGGTGTGCCGTCGGCGGTGGCCAAGCTGTACCGGATCCTCGGCATCGACGTGCCGGTCGACCCGGCCGACAGGGGCATACCCCGGGTGGGCGCCTCACCGGACACCTACTTCGGCGATCGGCCGTTGATCGCGGCGCACGTGGCGAAGCTGGATCGGGCCGACATCCTGGCCGCAGCCGAGGTCGAGGGGCTGCCCGCGGCGCCCGTGCTCGACCTGGGCGAGTTCCTGGACGACGAGCAGCTCGTCGCCAACGGGTTACTGGTCGACCGGGGCGGGGCCACCGGGCCCGGAAACGTGATCGGCTTCCTCGGTTCGGCGCACGCTCCGGTGGAGACGGATGGTCCGGCGGGAACCGGCCCTACCGGAGACGGGCCGCCGCTGGCCGGGGTGACCGTCCTCGACTTCGGCTCCTACGTGGCCGGTCCGTTCGCCAGCCGGCTGCTCGCCGACCTGGGCGCCTCCGTGCTCAAGGTCGAGTCGCTCGGCGGCGACCCCAACCGCGGCCTGCAACGGCACTTCCTGGCCGCGCACGTGGGCAAGCGGGCCGTGGCGGTCGACGTGAAGACCCCCGAAGGGGCCGAGGTACTGCGCCGCCTGCTGGCCCGCGCGGACGTGGTCATGCACAACCTGCGCCCCAAGGCGGCCGAGCGGATGGGCGTCTCGCCCGAGGCGGTGCGCGTGGTGAGGCCGGACGCGGTGACCCTTCAGGCGTTCGCGTTCGGGCCGACCGGTCCTCGGGCCGACGCACCCGGCTTCGACATGGTCATCCAGGCGCTGCTCGGTCTGGAGCGCCGTGCCGGCGGACCGGACGGCCCGCCGCTGTGGATCAGGACGCCCTACCTGGACTACGTGTCCGGCGCACTCGGCGCGGTCGCCGTGCTGATGGCGCTGTACGGGCGCCGGACCGCGGGCCGGGCCGGAGACATGTGGGTCAGCCTGCTCAACGCCGGCATGTTCCTGCTGTCCGACCTGCTGCGGGAGGCCGACGGTACGCTGCGCGAGGCGCCGCCGCTGGACGGGGTGCTGCAGGGCGTGCACCCCGGAGAGCGGTTGTACCGGGCCGCGGACGGCTGGATCGCGATCGCCGCGCGCACCGAGGAGGCCGCGCTGGCCATGTGGCGGGTCATGTTGCCGGGGGAGCCGCCGCTGCCGCGTGCGGCCTGGGACGGTGTGGTCGCGGCCCGTTTCGACGAGGTCTGCGCCGGACGCACCGCCGCGGCCCTGCTCACCGCCCTGGCGGAGGTGGACGTCTGGGCCGAGGAGTGCCGCACCGACGGCCTGGCAGAGCTGGAGCGGGTGGAACGGGCCGGGCCGGAGCGCGCCCCTGCCGTCGCGTGCCTGCTCGCCGACCGCGCCGACGACCGGTACGGCCGGCTGACCGGCTGCCTCGGCCCGCTGGTCTCCTTCTCCCGCACCGAGACCCCGGCCGACGACCTGCCCGGCGGTCCCGGCCATGGCGCGCACACCCGGCAGGTCCTCGCCGAACTCGGCTACACCGATGCCGAGGCCGAGGAACTGCTGCGGGCCGGTGTCGTCCGATGACATATCCAACCGAGGAGTTCCACCATGACCGCTGACTTCGGAGCGTTCGACGGTCCGTCGGTCGCGCCCGAGCTGGCCTACCACGCGCCGTTCGACGAGGAGGAGGAGCTGTACCGGCAGACCGTCCGGACCTTCCTCGACAAGGAGATCGAGCCCACCTTCCACCAACTGGGCACCGACAGCGCGTCCCGGCACGCGGCGTGGCGGGCGGCCGGCCGCGCCGGCATCCTGGGCGCGGTGATCCCCGAGGAGTACGGCGGTCCCGGCGCGAGCCCCATCGCCAACGTCATCCTCTCCTACGAGATCGCCCGCTCGCAGTGCTACGGCACCGTGGGCAGCCTGTACTGCACCGACCTCGCCACCGGTGCCTTCCTGGACGGCGCGTCGCCGGAGCTGATCCGGGAGTGGGCGCCGAGGATCCTGGCCGGGGAGGCCATCCAGTCGATGGCCATCACCGAGCCGGACGCGGGCAGCGACGTGCTGGCCATGCGCAGCTTCGCGGAGCGAGACGGCGACGACTACGTGCTGTCCGGCGACAAGACGTACAT
This sequence comes from Streptosporangium sp. NPDC049644, assembly GCF_040675205.1. Taxonomy (NCBI): domain Bacteria; kingdom Bacillati; phylum Actinomycetota; class Actinomycetes; order Streptosporangiales; family Streptosporangiaceae; genus Streptosporangium; species Streptosporangium sp. NPDC049644. The sequence continues at coordinate 77,165 of NZ_JBFAOJ010000037.1, forward strand.
CACCAACGGCGACATCGCGGACATGCTGTACGTGGTGGCCAAGACGTCGAAGGAGCGGCGCGGGCGCAGCCTGACCATGTTCCTGGTCACGCCCGAGATGGCCGGAGTGACCCGCCGGAAGCTGGCCACCACCGGCTTCCCGGCCGGCAACACCGCCGAGCTGCACTTCGACCGGGTACGTATCCCGGCCTCGCACGTGCTGGGCGGTGAGGGCGGCGCGATGCGGATCATGATGGGCTCGCTGGCGCTGGACCGGCTGCAGATCGGTTTCCGCGCCCTCGGCCAGGCCGAGCTGGCGTTCCAGCAGACGGTGGAGTACGTCAAGCAGCGCGTCGTGTTCGGCAGCCCGCTGTTCGAGTTCCAGAACACGAAGTTCGCGCTGGCCGACATGAAGAGCGAGATCGAGGTCGGTCGGGCGTACCTGCACGAGATGGTGCGCAAGGTGCGCAGCGGCGTCGCCACCGCCAGCGAGGGGTCCGTCGGGAAGCTGTGGTTGTGTGAGATGTCCAACCGGGTCATCGACGGGTGCGTGCAGTTGTTCGGTGCCATGGGCTTCATGGACGAGACGCCCATCTCGCGGATCTACACCTCAAATCGGGTACTGCGGATCTACGCCGGGACCTCGGAGATCATGAAACAGTCCATCGCCCGCGACCTCTGACCCGGCCGCGCACATGCGAGAAGGCCGCCGCCCCTTCCAAGGGGCGGC
>NZ_JBFAOJ010000038.1:0-77320 GCF_040675205.1 Streptosporangium sp. NPDC049644
ATGTTCAACGTGGCCATCACAACGCACCTCCTTGAGCTGACGGCCAGGGCTGGTCAACGCGGGGCTTGTCAAGCGCATCGCTGCGCCTCAAGCCCCCTCCTTCAGGAGGGGGTCGTTGACGGTCAGCCCTCGGGAGGCGAGGATCAGGGCGGCCTGGGACGGGCTGATGATCGCTCCGCGCAGCGAGCGGAGCCGGGTGTCGTCGACCTCGCCGAGGTCCAGGCCGCGCAGGTCGGCCATGGTGAAGACCGTGTCGACGGTGCGGGCGCCGATCATGCGGCAGTCCTCGAACACGGCGTTGGTGAAGTCGCAACTCGACAGGTTGGCCTCGTCGAGGCGGGTGCCCCGCAGGTGGGCTCCCCGGAACGAGCAGCCGATCAGGTCGGCCAGCATCAGGTTGGAGCCGTCGAACCGGTAGCCGATGCCCCGGCAACCGGTCAGCACCGCGCCGATCATGCGGCAGCCGGTGAAGACGACGTCGGTGAGCAGTGCCCGCCCGAAGTTCGCACCCGACAGGTCGACGTCGGTGAAGGCCGCGTCGACGAGCTCGGCGTTCGCGAACCTGAGCCCCGCTCCCCCGCCGCCGGAGAAACGCGCCCCGTCCAGATCCGTACGGCGGAAGTCGGCCCGCTCCAGGGCGCATCCCTCGAACGAGGCCCCCACGAGCGACGCCCCGCTGAAGTCGGCGCCGGTGAGGTCGCACTCCTTGAAGACGTAGGGCCCCTCGCCGGTCAGATGATCGCCGAGCGAGAGCTTCGCCAGATCGAACCCGTTGATCTCCCGCTGGTCCGCCAGCAACCGTGCCACATCCATCCGGCGATTCAAGCAGCCCGCCCCGACAGAATCACCGCGCCGCCCGCCCCGTACGTCGACGCCGGGGACGCGCCGCCGGTCAGGTCGCGCTCTCGTCCCCGGCGAGGAGTTCGGCGGCCGCCTGGCCGCAGACGCGGGCGGATCCGTGGGTGGCGACGTGCACGGCGCCGAGGTCGGAGCGTCCGGGCAGGCCCATCTCCACCACGACGGCGTCGGAGCGGGCGGCCAGCAGGTGCCGGAGCGCGTCGGTCTGCCAGGGGTGGCGGTGCGCGTCGCGGACGACGATGACCAGGGGGCGTCCGGCCGCGGTGGCGAGTACGGCCTCGATGGCGCTTCCGGTGGCGGTGGAGGCGTCCAGCCGGGTCACCGTGGTGCCGGGGAGGAGCTTGCCGAGCGGCTCGCCGACGCCCCAGGGGGTGTCCTTCTCGATGGCGAGGTTCATCTCGGGGGCGAGTTCGGCGACGTGCGGCGGGGCGGACAGGGGGAAGGACGCGGTCGCGGAGCGGCGGGTGACCCGCAGTGCGCGCCGGGCCGCGGCCAGGCCGATCGACGCGTCGCCGGAGCCGCCGGAGGCGGCGCGCGCGGGCGTGTCCCGGTGGGCGGTCGCGGTCCAGAGGGCGAGCTCGCGGACGCGGCGGGCGGCGTCGGCCAGCCGTTCCTCGGGGAGCCTGCCCTCGATCACGGCGTCCGCGATCGCGTCCCTGATCGCGATCGCGGTCTCCTCTCCTGCGTGCTCGCCGCCCACGCAGACCGCGTCGGCGCCCGCGGCGACGGCGAGGGCGGAGGCGCCGCCGATGCCGTACGGGCCGGAGACCGCGGTCATCTCGATGCCGTCGGTGACGATGACGCCTTCGAAGCCCAGCTCGACCCTGAGCAGGTCGTGCAGGACCCGGCGGCTGAGCGTGGCGGCCATCACGGGGTCCAGGGCGGAGACGAGCAGGTGGCCGGTCATGACCGTGCGCACCCCCTGCTCGACGGCCGCGCGGAAGGGCCGCAGCGCCACGTCGCGCAGTTCCCCCCCGGTGGCGGCGACCAGCGGCACGCCGTGGTGGGAGTCGACCGAGGTGTCGCCGTGGCCGGGGAAGTGCTTGGCGCAGGCCGCCACGCCCGCCGACTGCATGCCCCGGATCCAGGCCGCGGTGTGCCTGGCGACGAGATCGGGGTCCGCGCCGAAGGAGCGCAGGCCGATGACCGGGTTGTCGGGGTTGGAGTTCACATCCGCCGAGGGGGCGAAGTTGAGGTTGACGCCCGCCAGGGCCAGGTCACGGCCGAGGTCGGCGGCGATCTCCTCGGTGAGGCCGGTGTCGTCGACCACGCCGAGGGCGAAGTTGCCCGGCCGGGTGCTCCCGCCGGCCGCCTCCAGGCGGGTGACCTCGCCCGACTCCTCGTCGATGCCGACGAGGACCTGGGGGTTCTCCTCGCGGAGCGCGGCGGTGAGGTCGGCGACCTGGGTGGGGGTGGCGATGTTCCTGGAGAAGAGCACCACCCCGGCCAGCCCTTCGCCGAGCCGGCGCCGCACCCAGTCGGGCGGGGTCTTGCCCTCGAAACCGGGAAGGACGACGGTCTCCGCCAGACGGAGCAGCTCTGGGCCGCGCTTCATTCACCACTCCTCGCCTGACGACCGGCCGGCGTCCCATGCCGAAGGCGCGCAGACCCCACGTTGTCCAGAACCTCCGGGGAAAGCGCTCCCACGGCGGCTTGGCGCAAATCTAATAGGAAAGTTTCCTAATTGCTAGTGGGCTGACCATTGGTCTTCGAGTAAAGGCTCGCGGGTCGGAACCAGGAGTGAGGAGCGTGGCACGGGAAGCGAATCGAGGGTCCGGAACCACTCACCCGGGACGGTGCGCCGAGAGCCCGCGCGGGGAACGCGGATTCGCCGACGGCCCCGGGGTCGTCGGCGACGTCGGACGCGTGGTGTTCGGCCCGTCTCCTACCCGAAGTAACCAAGTCCTACTAGACGGAACATTCGTCATCGAGGTACCAGCCGTACGGGCTCGGAGCCGCCCCCGCCGCCACGCGCGGAGCGTAGTGCTGGGTATGTAGTGAGGCCACCAGCTCACCCCGGCTGTGAGTTCCCGTCTTGGCGAAGACCGCCTTCAGATGGTCCTGCACCGTGAACGGCGAGATGCCGAGCACGGCGGCCATCTGGCGGGTGCTGCGCCCCTGCGCGGCCAACGCCGTCACCTCACGCTCGCGCGAGGTCAGGTCGTAGGCCCTGGCGATGATCTGACCGAGCACGGCGGGACGGGCGCCCTCGACGATGAGGGCCACCCGGTCCGCCGACCCCTCGATCGGCGAGCCGTGCAGCACCACCCACCGTCCGCCCCGGGCCGGCAGGGCGGCAGTGGCCGGGCCGTTCCCGGCCTGGGCGGCGGCCACGACGGACCTGACCACACTCGGTATGCGGCCCCGATCGTCGATGGCCTCCAGCCACGTGCGCGCCTGGGTGCTGAGCGTCTCGACCTCGCCACCGGAGCGTACGAGCAACATCCCCGGAGGATCTTCGATGCCCTCGGCGACGTCCAAGGCGGCACGGAGCAGGGTCAGCCGGAACAGGTCCGCGATGAGGGAGACCGCCCCGGTCAACGCCGCGAGCTCGGCCGCCCCGAACGGCGGCGACGGCGTGCACCGGTAGAGCGTCAGCGACCCCCAGCAGCCGTTGCGGGACCGCAACATCACGCGGGCCTCGTCGCAAATCCCGAGCTCACGCAGCAGCGGTTCATATCGCGCCGCCTCGGAGATCCGGCCGCCGGTGGCCTGGTGCAACCCCGCGACGGGCACGGCGGCGTTGGCCAGCCGGGTATAGCCGTTGAGGTCCGCGTCACGGAACTCGAGATCGAAGATGATGCGCTCGCGGTCCGCGCCGCCTTCGTGCCCGATCCCGGTGACGAAGCAGCTCGTCCACAGCAGGGTGGCCGGGTCGACCGTCGAGATCGCCGCGATATCGTACCCGATGACCCGGCGCAGCAACCGGTCGAGTTCCGTGCGCACCTCGGTGAGGTCACCCCCCCGTACCGCGATCCGGCGCAGCCCTTCGTGCAGGTCCATGTTCAAAGGATCGCCCGTACGTGGCCTCCTCACCACCCCCATGTTTATGGGATACCGCTCCCCGGCTGCCCCTTCCTAGCCTTTTCAGCATTCGATCTGAAGGAGCCGAACATGGAACGGGACGACCTGTTCACCCACATTCACAAGGCACTGCGCCGGGGCCTGTTCGAGGTCACGATGCTGGCGGGCGCCACCGACTGGGCCGACGACGACGACGTCGAGCAGTTGGCGGCGCGCTGGCAGCCCCTGCTGGCGCTGCTGCGTTCGCACACCGAACACGAGGACCGGCACATCCTGCGCGTCCTGGACCCGTACGAGCACCAGGCCACCGACGCGATCGCCGAGCAGCACACGGACCTGGAGGAGCTGGAGCAGTACCTGGCTGAGGGCTTCGACGCGCTCGTCGTCAAGCCCGATCCGGTGGCCGGCCTCGCCTTCTACCGCGACCTGGCCAGATTCACCGCGGCCTACCTCCCGCACCTGCACGAGGAGGAGACCGTGGTGATGCCACGCATCTGGGCCCGCTGCACCGACGAGGAGATCGCGGCGGCACGGGCGGCGTTCATGGCCGAGACGACGCCGGAGATCCAGATGATCAGCCTGGAACTGATGTTGCCGTCCCTCGACCGACCGACCCGGACCGGGCTCGTCCGGCGGATGGCCGCCACGGCTCCGCCGGAGGTGGTGAAGGGTGTGCTCGCGATCGGCGACCGCGTGCTCGGCGCCGCCGACTCGGCCGCGCTCCACGCCCTCGTCTCCACTGCCCCGGCGAGCGGCGAACTCCATGCGTGACCGCTTGTTCCGCAGCACCGCAGCGGCCCCTCGACCTCTACCCCCGCCTTGACGAACCGCCGGCTCTAGAGCCTTTCGATGATCGTGACGTTGGCCTGGCCGCCGCCCTCGCACATCGTCTGCAGCCCGTACCGGCCGCCGGTCCGCTCCAGCTCGTGCAGGAGCGAAGTCATCAGCCGGGCGCCGGTCGCGCCGAGCGGGTGACCGAGGGCGATGGCACCGCCGTTGGGATTGACCCGGCCGGGGTCGGCGCCGGTCTCCTTCAGCCAGGCCAGCACGACTGGGGCGAACGCCTCGTTGATCTCGACGGCGTCGATGTCGCCGATCGTCATACCCGCCCTGCGCAGGGCGTACGCGGTGGCGGGGATCGGCGCCGAGAGCATCATGACGGGGTCGTCGCCGCGGGCGGAGATGTGGTGGATCCGGGCGCGCGGGGTCAGCCCATGGGCCTTGACCGCCCGCTCGGAGGCGAGGAGAAGCGCGGCCGCGCCGTCGGAGATCTGCGAGGAGAGCGCGGCGGTGAGCCTTCCCCCCTCGACCAGGGTCTTGAGCCCGGCCATCCGCTCCAGACTGGTGTCACGGCGCGGGCCCTCGTCGACGGAGACGCCCTCGTAAGGGACGATCTCGGCGGAGAAGCGGCCCTCGTCGATCGCACCGAGTGCCCGCCGGTGGGACTCGTACGCGAACTCCTCCATCTCAAGTCGCGATATATCCCATTTTTCGGCGATCATTTCGGCGCCTCGGAACTGCGACACCTCCTGTCCGCCGTACCGGGCCTGCCAGCCCTTGGAGCCCGCGAACGGGCTGTCGAAACCGAGCGCCTGCCCGGCGGTCATGGCATAGCCGATCGGGACCCGGCTCATGTTCTGCACGCCGCCGGCGACGATCAGGTCGGCGGTACCCGACAGCACCGCCTGGGCGGCGAAGTGGAGCGCCTGCTGGGAGGAGCCGCACTGGCGGTCGACGGTGACGCCGGGCACCCCCTCGGGCAGCCCGGCGGCCAGCCAGCAGGTGCGGGCGATGTCGCCGGCCTGCGGGCCGACGGTGTCGACGCACCCGAACACGACGTCGTCCACGGCCTCGGGGTCCACGCCGGTGCGCCCGACGAGTTCGCGGATGGCGTGGGCGCCCAGGTCGGCTGGGTGCGCGTCGGCGAGACCGCCGTTCCTGCGGCCCACCGGGGTACGGACCGCGCCGACGATGTATGCCTCGGTCATTGCCTGATCCCTTCGGTCTTCACCTGACGACAATGGTAGCAAGCGCTTGGTTACAAACAGGGGCCGGGATGAGCTGGCGCGTTTCGGTGAACAAGCGATTGCGCAAGGGCTCATAATGGTGGGGTGAACACGCGAAAGAACTCCGGCGGCGCGACCACGACCCCGGTCAAGCGCCAGGGCGGGACCAAGCGCGCGGCCGCATCCGGCCCCGCGTCAGAGCGCCGCGACCATCTCGTCAAACTCGCCGCCGAACTCTTCGCCCGCAAGGGCTTCCAGGCGACCACCGTCCGGGAGATCGCCGAAGAGGCCGGCATCCTCTCCGGAAGCCTCTACCACCACTTCGACTCCAAGGAGACGATCGTCGACGAGGTGCTGACCACCTTCCTCGACGACCTCGTCGGCCGCTACCGCGCCGCCCTGGAGCAGGACGGCGACGCCCGCACGATTCTCTCAGAGATGGTGCGCATCGGGTTCAGCACCCTGGAGCCCCACCGCGCGGCGATCACCGTCATGCAGAACGACTGGAACTACCTGCAGTCGCTCCCCGGTGACCGCTTCGACTACCTGGTCAAGGCCGAGGACGAGGTCGAGCGGATGTGGGTCGGGCAGATCAAGCTCGGCCAGGCCGCCGGCCTGTTCCGCGCCGACGTCGACCCCAAGCTCACCTACCGCATGATCCGCGACACCATCTGGGTGGCGGTGCGCTGGTTCCGCCCGGGAGGACGCCTCAACACCGCGGGTCTCGCCGAGCACTACATCACCGTCCTGTTCGACGGCCTGGCGACCGGCGAGCGGAGCAGCCAGAAGGCTTGACGCCCGTGAGCGGAACCCCGCGCGAAGAGCGACCCGGCCTGTGAGAATCAAGCCGTCCGCGAAGCGAACGGAAGTGGTGGGCGAGCGTGGAGATACTGCAGAAGGCCGTGCGCATGGCACTCACCGAGGTGGCCGACTCCGCCAAGGCCCCGGTCATGCGGGCCTACATGAAGTCGGAGATGCCCTTCCTCGGGGTGCAGGCCGCACCTCGCCGCGCGGCGCTGAAGCGGGTGTTCACCGAGTACTACATGGAGACGGCGCCCGCCTGGCGGGAGGCGACACTGGCCCTGTGGCACGGGGCCGAGTACCGCGAGGAGCGCTACGCGGCGATCGAACTGACCGGCTTCCGTCTCTACCGGGGCTTCCAGACGCTCGACGCGCTGCCGATGTACGAGGAGATGATCGTCACCGGAGCCTGGTGGGATTACGTCGACGACCTCGCCGTCCACCGCGTCGGCGGCCTGCTCGCGGCCTTCCCCGACACCATGCGCCCCCTCGTGCTCCGCTGGGCCCGCGGCACCGACCTGTGGAAGCGCCGGACGGCCATCCTCTCCCAGAACCGCTTCAAGGCCGCCACCGACACCGGCCTGCTGTACGCCTGCATCGAGCCGAGCCTGTCGGACAACGACTTCTTCGCCCGTAAGGCGATCGGCTGGGCCCTGCGCGAGTACGCCAAGACCAACCCCGACGAGGTCGTCCGCTATGTCGACCACACCGGCATCAGCGGCCTGAGCCGCCGCGAGGCCCTGAAGAACCTCCCGGTGCGCTGACCCGGTTCCGCGCTGTCGTGCTCTCCCGGGGAGGTCGTGCCCCTATCATCCGGACTCGGACATGCCGGTCTCGCGGCAAACGGTGATTTCAATGATCACTGGCCGTGGGGCGGCTCCTATGGGAAAAGTTCGAGTCGCGGTACGAGGCGCTCACAGAAGTCGATGATGTTCGGGTGGACCTGGGCCGGGCCGACCGCGCTAGCGCATGGTCCCAGAGCCGAACCCGCCTCCAAGCCAGAGTGGATAAATCACCCAAATAGGCTTAAATCGATGCTTAAGGTGAATATGGCAGATAAAATGCCTATCCGGCACCTCTTCCAGCGCCACATATCCGAGTTCGATCGCCGGGTCCAGATCGGTCGGCGACCCTGTACACCGACCCCCGCTCGCGCAGGAACCGGCCAGGTCGGACATATGGATGGTCTGTTCACCGAAATGCTCGACGGTTCGCAATTCACAGCGAACCGCTACATGACTCCATAACTTCCTCCGATTGCGTATTAATCGCCTCCATGCTGTAATTCGGAGTAGCGGCCGGAGGTGTACATAAGTGGATCCCTTGGTTTTAGCAGCGGCAACCGCAGTTGTTTCGGCGATGGCCACGGATGGGTGGCAGCGCACCAAAGACCTGGTAGTGAAGTTATGGAGCCGCCACGATGCAACCGAGTCGGAGGCAATCGGACGAGAACTCGACGCGGCCCAGGAGATCGTCGTCGCGGCTCACGAGGAGGATGACTCCGAAGCCGCCAACGCCGTCACCGCGATCTGGCAACTCCGTTTCCGGGAGCTCGTCCGTACCGATCCGGCGCTTGCCGAGGAGTTGCGCCGAGTTCTGAACGACGAGCTCCTTCCGGTTCTCGAACCCGAGGAGCGTTCGCGGGTGGGCTCGATCGTCATGCGGGCGAATGCGAGCGACAACGCGCGCGTTTATCAGTCGGCTCGCGATATGACCATCAACGAGAAGTAAAAAGCAGTGAACGGCGCTCAGGATCCGCGCGACGAACAACACCTCCATTTCGACGCGCAGGCATCCGGCTCAGCCCAAGTCAATCAAGCCGGTCGAGACATTCACCTCTACTATCGCTCCGGAACCCGGAATCGTCGGCGAGTCGTCGCCGATCCCACGGCAGTGGGCTGTCCTTACCCTGGCCTGGCCGCGTTCACTCCGGACAGAGCCGAATGGTTCTTCGGTCGCGACTACCTGATCGCCGATCTCATCGGTCGGATGGACCTGCGCCTGCGCACCGGAGGTCTGCAGATCGTCATTGGACCTTCCGGTGCGGGCAAGTCGTCACTCCTGCAGGCGGGTCTCGTCGCGGAGTTGAAGGCGTCCGCACTACCTGGATCGCTCCAATGGTCGATGATGCTCATCACCCCAGGCGCCGACCCTCTGGGCGTTCTCGCTACGGAGATCGCCGGTCTGGCGGGGCGGGAAACCGGAGATGTCGCGTCCGAGGTTCGAGCCGCGCCCGCTACCGCCGCCGCGATCATTCGAACGGTCCGGCCGACGAGCCGGGTCGTCATCGTGGTCGATCAGTTCGAGGAACTCTTCACTCAGGGCGCGGATGAGACCGAGCGAACGCTCTTCATCCAGGCGTTGGCCACGCTCGCCGAACGAAACTCGGAGGGCGAGGCGATCGCGCTCGTCGTGCTCGGCATCAGGGCCGACTACTTCGCGGCCTGCAACGACTACCCCGTGCTGCGCCGCGCGCTTGAGGACACTCCGCTTCTGGTCGGTGCGATGTCGGAGGACGAACTTCGCGAAGCGATCATATTTCCAGCTGAAAGTGCCCTCCTGGAGATCGAATCCGGCCTTCCCGAGATCCTGCTGCGCGACCTTGGGACGACATCCCGCCCGGGGTCCAACGGCGTACGCGATTACGAGGCGGGAAAGCTGCCGCTGCTGGCGCACGCGCTTCGCGCGGCCTGGCAGCGTAAGAGCGGAAGCCGACTGACCATTGAAGGGTACGAGGCAACGGGCGGAATCGCGCGGGCGATCGAAATCAGTGCGGATCACACCCTCGCCGGTCTGACGCCGGAAGGCCGGGCCATCGCGGCGCAGGTCTTTGTCCGGCTTGTCAAGATCAGCGACGAGAGCCAGGACACTCGCAGACGGCTCCCCGCAGCGGAACTTCGGGCGCTGAGCTCCGATCCGCATGCCGTCGACATCGTGATCAGCGCTTTCACCGGGGCCCGCCTGCTCAGCACCGATCAGGACACCGTCGAGATCACTCATGACGCGCTGCTGTACAGCTGGCCCGCCCTGCGCAACTGGATCAATGGCGATCGTGATGACCGGCTCGTACAGCAGGGACTGGAGGACGCCGCTGCGGCATGGATCAAGGATGAGGACGCCAGCTTGCTGTACCGGGGTGCGCGTCTGACGATGGCCGAATCCTGGGCAAGCCGTACTGCGGCCCCTCAACTCAGCCCCGGTGCCCACCGGTTCCTCACGTCCTCGATCCGGCAGCACCGGCGGGCCCGGCGGCTGCGCACCATACTCGCGACCACGCTCGTGTTACTCACCGTGCTCTCCGTCGGCGCGGCCGGTTTTGCGTTCCTGAAGCAGCGCGAGGCCGTCACTGAACGCAATCTCGCCGTGTACGCCCGGCTTCTCGCCGAGGCCGACCGTCTCCAGCCGATCGATGTCTCCCTATCCGCGCAGCTCAGTCTGGCCGCCCACCGGATGCGGCCCAGCGACGAGACCTACACCCGGTTGCTGGCCACCCAGAACGCCGCCCTCGGCCACCCCCTGGCCGGGCATACGGATGATGTGGAGGGGCTGGCGTGGAGATCCGACGGGCGCGTCCTGGCCAGTGCCGGCCACGACAACACGGTCCGTCTGTGGGACGTCACCGATCCCACACGCCCGGCCCCCCTGGGACGCCCTCTCTCCGAGCCCGACAAGGTGACCTCTGTGGCGTTCAGTCCTGATGGGCGGACCTTGGCGAGCGGGGGCTTCGGTAAAGGGGTCAGGCTGTGGAACGTGTCGGATCCGGCCCAGGCCACACAGCTTGGGAAGCCCTTGGAAGGCTCCTGGGAGATCGCCAATGCGCTGGCCTGGAGCCCGGACGGTCGTACGCTCGTCGCACTGGCGAGCGGACGCCTCCACATCTGGGATGTGAGCGATCCGGAGCGCCCCGCGATACTGGCCAGGCCGGTGACGGCACACACAAGCGCCGCCTACCACATGAAGTTCAGCCCGGACAGTCGCACGCTGGTCACCAGCGGCACTGACGAGAAGGTCCAGCTCTGGGACATGTCCGATCGTAGGACGCCGACCGCGCTGGGTGAACCCATTAAGGCGGACTCCTCAGCAGTGGACATCAGCTTCGATGGGCTGCTGCTCGCGACGACCTGGGAGAACGCGATCGTCCGCCTGTGGAGCCTGGTGGATCGCGCGAAGCCTCAGTCGCTCGGTTTCGTTCAAACGAGCCACACGAACACCATTTCCAGCGTCGCGTTCAGCCCTACGGCACCTGTCCTCGCCACTGCGAGCAACGACCAAACCGTTCAGCTATGGAACGTCGGTAACCCCGCCGACATCACCGCCATAGGCCAGCCGATGACCGGCCACGGCAACAGCCTCAACGCGCTCGCCTTCAGCCCCGACGGCGCCAGCCTCGCCACGTCCGCTGCCGAAGACGTCATCCGCATGTGGACCTTGCCCAGAACCAGAGTGCTCGGCCAGACCGGGGGCATCACGTCGCTTCGCTTCACGTCGCGAGGGAAGGCGCTTGCTAGCGTCGCCGGAGACGGGACCGTACGCCTCTGGGACACCTCCTGGCCAGGCCGTGTTCCTCCTCTGGGAGTGCCGCTGAACGGTATCAAGACGATCCTGTTGCCCCACCTGTCCACCACCGCCGACGGGGCCTTCATGGTCGGCGTCAAGGGCCTGAACAAGGTCCAGATCTGGGATGTGTCGGTGCCCGCCAAGCCGGTTCCTCAAGGGGAGCCGCTTTCGATCGACACGCTGACCGTCACGGCCGCCATAATCGCGCCCGACGGCAAGCTGTTGGCGACGGGGGATGCCGACGGCCGGATCTCCTTGTGGGACGTGTCGGTTCCCGCTGTCCCCAAGCTGATCATCAGGAGTGCCCCGCAGTCGCACCCTCTCGTCGACATGGCCTTCAGCCCTGACGGCGCCACTATCGCCGCGGCGTACGGCGATGGAGTTCTGCGGCGATGGAAGGCCGACGCGGGGAACGGGCTACGGCAGACCGGGCAGGAACAGGGCAGTGGGTCTTACCTCTTCACCGTGGTCTTCAGCCCGGACGGGCGTACGGTCGCCGGCGTGAGCGGCGACAAGTCGGTCCGCTTCTGGGATTTCTCCGATCCGGCGTCGTTGCGGTCGCTCGGCGCTCCGCTCGAAGGCCACAAGGACACCGTGTCAGCGCTGGCCTTCACCCCTGACGGTCGGACGATGGCCTCGGTCAGCCAGGACCGGTCGATCCGGCTCTGGGACCTGACGGACCGGAGCCGTCCAGTCATGCGTGGACAGGCCATACTCGGGCACGGTCGCAGCGTGGAGACGGTCGCGTTCAGTCCCGATGGGACGAACATGGCGACTGCGGGCAGTGACAACGTGATCTTCCTCTGGAGCCTGCGGACGCGTGACGTGGTGGATCGTGTCTGCGCGCTCACGGCTGATCTTCTCACCCCCGCTCAGTGGCGGATCCACGTGGGCGAGTCGATTCCCTACGACCCGCCGTGTCCGGCGAGCAGTCGGCGGCCGGCTCCGACGGTGGAGTCGCCTGTCGTGCCGGATGACCCCTCCGGCCTGATCGGCATCTGGCAAGGAACCTACACCTGCCCCCAAGGCCTGACGTCGATACGGTTGCGCGTAAGCCGGGCACCGGACCAGCGCTCTTTGGTGGCGCGGACGGATTTCGGGACGGCTCCGGGCGGTCCTTCCGTTCCGAAGGGCACGTTCATGATGCGCGGTGCCATAACAAACGGCGTCCTGACCCTTAAAGGCGACCATTGGGTGAAACAGCCGCTCGGGTATCAGATGATCGACCTGAGCGCCCAGGTGAACGGGAGTCGTCCCGACCAGATCAGCGGCCAGGTCGAAACGTCCGGCGGAGAGTGCACAACCTTCATGATCCACCGCTCCTAGGATCGGCTCGGATGCCCGCGTCCTGACCCACGCCGGGGATAGCCCGGCAAGGCTCTGAGACAACCAGGCTCGTCGCCCCCTACTTGAGGGCGCCCGCGGTGAGGCCCTTCTGGATCTGGCTCTGGAAGAGCGTGTAGACGATCATCATCGGCAGGATGGCCATGCTCAGCGCGGCGAACAGGGCCGACCAGTCGGCGTCGTAGCCGGCCGCCGTGGAGATGTCGGCGATGCCCTGGGTGAGCACCCATTTGTCCCTGTCCGAGGTGAGCAGCACCAGGGGCAGCTGGTACTGGTTCCACTGGCCGAGCACGTTGAAGATGGTCACGCTGACGATGCCCGGCTTGGCCATCGGGAGCATGATCCGGAAGAAGACCCGGGCGTGCGAGGCCCCGTCCACGAAGGCCGCCTCGGCCACCGCGCCCGGCAGCGTCCTGAAGAACGCGGCGAGGAAGAAGACCGTGAAGGGCAGCGAGTAGGCGATGTACACCAGCACCAGCCCGCCGTGCGTGTTCAGGCCGATGAAGGGGCCGATCACCGGGACCGTCCCCATGTTCTGCACGACGAAGAACAGCGGGGTCAGCGCCAGGTAGACCGGGAAGGCCAGGCCGGAGACGAACAGCAGATAGATCGCCCGGTTGCCGCGAAAGCGGTAGCGGGCCAGCACGTACGCGGCCATCGAGCCGAACAGCATGGTGCCGAAGGTGCCGAAGGCCACCACCACGATGCTGTTGATCATGTACTGGCCGATGTGCGCCTGCTCCCAGGCACGAGCCCAGTTGTCGAAGCGGAGGGAGGCCGGCAACGACCAGGCGTCGCCGAAGATCTCGTCCTCGCTCTTCACCGAGGCGAGGAAGGTCCACACGATCGGCACGACGACCAGGACCGTCCAGACCAGCAGTGCGATGTGCGTCAGGGCCGACAGGGGGCCGAGCCGCCTCCTGCGCTCCTCGCGGGCCCAGGCCCGGCTCCGGGGAATCACGGCGTCCGCCACTAGAACTCGATCCGCTCACGTCGCGACAGGCGCAGGGCCAGTGTCGCGAACCCGATGGTGAAGAAGAACAGCACCACGCCCATCGCGGAGGCGTAGCCGAACTTGAAGTACTGGAAGGCGGTGCGGTAGATCTCCGCCGCCATCACGGTCGTGGAGTGGTCAGGACCGCCGTGCTCCGCCGTCATCACCCACACGATGGCGAAGACGTCCAGCGCGGCGATGCCGAGATAGACCCAGCCGACCTGGATGGTGTCCCAGAGCAGCGGCAGCGTGACCCGCAGGAACAGCTGTATCCCTCCCGCGCCGTCGATCGCCGCCGCCTCGAACAGGTCGCGGGGGATGGAGGAGATGCCGGCGGAGAAGAGCACGACGTAGAAGCCGACGGCCTGCCAGACCAGCACGGCGAGGATCGACCAGAACGCGACCCCGGTGCTGGAGAGGAAACCGATCGGCTCGAACCCCAGGGCGATGAGCGGCGCGTTGAGCATCCCGCTGCGGTCGGGCCTGAAGACCTGCTGGAACAGTACGGCGACCACGGCGACGGCCAGCACCTGGGGGAAGAAGAACACCACCCGGTAGAACTTCGACCCCCAGATGCCCCCGGTGCCGCCCCGCCCGCCCGCGTTGAGCAGGAAGGCGAAGAAGAGCGCGATCCCCAGGGTCAGGATCGGCATCAGGACCAGCAGGATGAGGTTGTGGCTGACGGCCTTCCAGAACACGTTGTCGGCTCCGAGGCGCTGGAAGTTCTCCAGGCCCACCAGCCGCGGGCTCGCGTTCACCCCGCGCCAGTCGGTGAACGCGATGTAGAAGGCCTGCGCGTAGGGCGCGATCACGTAGATCACGTAGAGGGCCACCGGGATCACCAGGAATCCCGCGACGAACCGTGTCCGGCCGTGGTTCATGAGCGACTCGCCGTTCGGTGATCGGCGCGCCGCCGGGCGGGCCGGTGAACCGTGGACCTCAACGCGATCTCCTGCCTAGGGGGTGGTCGGTGCCGGCGTCCCCCGCTGTCGGACGGGGGCGGACGTCAGCGGCTGAACTTCTTCACCGAGGTGTCCTTCTTGATCGCGTCGGCCTTCCGCTGCGCCCGGTCCGCCCACGCGTCGACGGTCAGCTTGCCGGCCATGAGCTGCCCGGTCGCGGCGGCCACCTCGTCGTGCAGCTCGACGTACCACTTGCGGAACAGGAACCAGACGGCGTTGTCGCCGGCCGCGTTCAGCGCGGCCGCGGCGCTCTTGAGGCCGGGCTTGAGCGTGTTGCCCTCCCCCGCGCCCTTGACGACGGTGAGCGTGGAGACCAGCTCCATGAACTTGCCCGCGCCCTCCTTGGAGAGCATGGCGCGCATGTACTCCAGGCCCGCGTTGGGGTTGGCCGACTTCGCCGAGACGACGTACTCCTCGCCGGGCTGGGCGTGCAGGGTGCCGTACGGCAGGGCGTCCGAGGAGCCGAAGTCGGGCAGCGGGAACATCGCGTAGCCGAAGTCGGCCGGGGTGGAGTCCTTCTGCTCGTTCTCCAGCCAGGAGCCGCAGGGCAACATGGCGACCTGGCCCTTGTTGTGCGCCGTCTGGGTCTGCACGTGGTCGAGTCCCGCGGTGCCCTGGAGCAGGTACTTCGACCCGAGCTCGGCGAAGGCCGCCGCGGCCTGCTTGACCGGCTCGGCCTTCCAGGCGCCGTCCTCGAGGTTGTCGATGTTCTTCAGCACGTCCTTGCCGCCGATCTTCGCGGCGAGCGTGAGGATGGTCTCGTAGATGTAGAAGGGGTGCTTGCCGGCGTAGGTGAAGGGCGCGATCTTGCCCGCCTTCTTGATGGTCTCGCACAGGGCCAGGAAGTCGGCCCAGGTCTTGGGGACCTGCCAGCCCTCGGCCTCGAAGAGCTTCTGCGAGTACCAGATGCCCCAGACGGTGTTGGCGTAGTTGAGGACGTAGGGCTTGCCGTCGTAGCTGCCCAGCTCGATCGCGTTCGGGTCGATCGTGTCGCGCACCTTGACCGCGGGGTCGTCCCAGCTGGGCGCGTCGTACAGCGGCGTGAGGTCGGCGAGCTGACCGTCCTGGACCAGGGCGCCGAAGTCCATCGCGTTGGCGCCGGAGTTGTTGATGAACTCCGGCGGGTTCCCGCCGGCGAAACGCGGCTGGAGGGTCTTGGCGATCTCCTTGGTCGCGTTGTGCTTGATCTCCAGTTTGGGGTGCTTGGCCTGGAGCAGCTTCTCGTGGACGTCCTTGGCGTAGCCGTCGCCGAAACCGCCGTCGAAGATCCAGATCTCCAGGGGCCTGTCCTCGGCGAAGCCGAGCGGGTTGGCCGCGCTGGTGGCCCCGGGGGCGGGTGCCGAGGACGCGGCGCCGCCGTTGCCCGCGGGGGTGGCGCACGCGGACAGGGCGGGCAGGGCGAGGCCGGCCAGGGCCGCGCTGCGCAGGAGCTCGCGCCTGGATAGCTGGGTCATGCTTCCTCCTGGGGGTGGCCTGGAAGTGGCAGGCAGTGGTCAGGCACCTCGCCGGATCCTTCCGGCGTAGCGGTTCTCGAGAACACGGTTGTGCTCGTCTCCGCCGGTCACGTTGGCGGAGCGGTAGATCGGCGGAGTGTGGCCCGCCTCGATGAGCGTGCGCACCACCTCGGCCACGACCATCTGGGCCAGCAGCGCCGAGGTGATCGTGGAGACCGCCCCGAACGTGCCGCCGTCCGGGAGCGGGAGTACCGCGTCGCCGTACGGGGCGCGGTTGTCGAGCACCACGTCGGCGAGGTCGAGCAGCTTGCGGCCCGAGGGGTGGCGCGAGGTCATCTCGGTGCTGTGCCGTACGGAGGTCAGGGCGATCAGGCCGTGCCCCCGCTCCTTGACGATCGAGGCCAGCTCGACCACCGAGCCGTTCACCCCGGAGCTGGAGATCAGCACGAACACGTCCTGCGGCCGGACGGGCGCCAGGTCGTAGATCCGCCGGGCGACCGACGGGTCTCGCTCCAGCTCGCCGGGAGCGCCGAGGAGGGTGCCGACCGGGGCGTCCCCGTACAGGACGACGTCACGCAGGGCCAGACGGTTGCTGGGCACCAGGCCGCCCGCGCGCCCGGCGATCTCCATGGCGATCGCCTCGGAGTGCCCGGAGCCGAACGCCTGGATCACTCCGTCGTCGAGCAGGGAGGTGACCATCAACGCGGCCGCGTCCCGTACCGCGCTCTCCTGGCTCCGGGAGACCTCGTCCACCAGGGCCTTCACCTCATGGACGTACTCGGCGGCCCCGATATTGATGTCCACACTCAGTTCCTCTCCACGCGGTGGCTCTCCAGAGCCCGGATCGTCAGCTCGAACGCCTCGTTGGTCTGCTCGTAGGTGCGCTGCGCGACCGCGACGTAGACGGTGTCGAGGACGAAGAGCTGGGAGTGGACGGCGGCCAGGCCGCCCAGCCGGAAGGTGGTCTCGCGGCTGGCGGTGGTCAGCACCAGCTCCGACAACTCCGCCAGCGGGGAACGGGCGAAGGAGGTGACCGCGACGGTCAGCGCGCCCCGGTCCCCGGCCTCGCCGAGGGACTCCAGCACCTCGCGGGTGCGGCCCTGGTGGGAGATGCCGATGGCGACGTCGCCCTCGCCGAGCAGCGCCGCGTCGGCGAGCGCCTCGTGCGCGTCGGCGTGGCTCCAGCACGGGACCCGGATGCGGCGCAACCGCCCGCCCATCATCCCGGCCACCGCCCCGCTGGTGGAGACCCCGAAGATGAGGACGCGGCGGGCCGCGACGATGGCCTCGGCGACCTTGGCGACGGTGCCCGCGTCGAGTTGGGCCGCGGTCTCCTGGATGAGCCGCGAGTCGGCGGCGGCCATCACGCCGATCGCCGCGTCGAGCGGGTCGGTGGGGCCGATCTCGTGGCCCACCCCCATGTCCCAGTTGGCCTGCGCCGCGCGGCCGGTCTCGGTGGCCAGCGCGACCCGTAGCCCGGCGTACCCCGCGAAACCGAACACCCTGCAGAAACGGGTGACCGTGGCGGGCGAGCTGCCGCTCCGCTCGGCCAGCGTGATGATCGTGGATCGTGCCGCCTCCGCGGGGTCGGCCAGGATCGCCTCACCCACCCGGCGCAGCGCCTCCGGCAGCGCGGGCGTCTCGGTCTGGATGCGTCCGAGCGCACCTGCGGCCACAAGCATTCCTTTCATCAAGAATCATCTGGGTGAAAATTATTCTCAACTCGGGGCCACGTCAAGACCATCGGGGGCATAGTGGAGGGCGTGACACCGGTGGCTCCGGAGCCCGTGGAGAAGTTCCGACAACCTCCGCCGCCTTTCGAGCGTCGTTCATGGCAGAGGTTCCAGAAAAGGAGCCGCCCGACGGAGGCGAACCCCACGATGACTCCACGTCCGGCCGACACGCCGCATCAGGTTTCCGGTGCGCACGTCCACGACGAGCTGGCCGCCCGGCGCGCCCGGCGCGCCCGGGACCAGAGACTGCGCAACGACCCGCACCTCCGGCTGCTCGAACGCGAGCACGGAGTCCGCTTCACGGTCGAGGAGCTCCAGGCCACGGACCGGCAGGCCCAGGAGACGTGGGCGCCGCGCCACGAGGAGCCGACGCTGGACGAGGAGACGCGCTCCCTGCAGCTGCTCGTCTGGCGCCGCCTGGGCCCGAGGGGGTTCCAGGGGTTCATGCGGGATCTGGAGGAGATGGAGGCCGAGCTCGCCAGGTCTCGGGAGGACGACTGGGACGAGTCCAGCTGAGCCCGTCCGGCCCCGCGCCCGCCATGTTCCGCCGAGTGGTCGACCCGACGTGACCTCAGCCGGGACGGACCAGCAGGGCCGCGCTGCCGTAGCTGCCGCCGAACCCGGTCACCAGCGCGGTCTCGCGACCCGCCCTGAGCTCCCTCACCGCCTGCGCCACGTTGTTCAGCCCATGCACGTACCCCTCCGACAGCAGGCCGCCGTGCGGATTGACCCGGGCGTGGCGCCGGGCGAGGAGGAACTCGCCCAGCTCGGCCCGGCGGGCCAGGCCGAAGTCCTCCAGTTGCCGGGGCACCAGCCAGGAGTAGGCGTCGTAGAGCAGGGCGACGTCCACGTCCCGGGGTCGCATGCCCGACGTCTCCCACAGGGGAGCCGCGACATGGGCGGAGAAGACCGCGGTGACGTCGGGCGAACGGTCCATGGACGAGCAGCCCGGCCCTCCTCCTCTGACCACGGCGTGGATCCGGGGAGCCTCGGGGGCGAGCCGCGCGTCGCGGATCACCAGCGCGCAGGCGCCGTCCGTCTCCTGGCAGCAGTCGACGGTCCGCAGCGGTGCGCAGACGTACGGCCTGGCCAGGTACTCCTCCAGTGAGAGCGGATCGCGCCGCAGGGCACGCGGGTTGGCCGCGGCGTTGTCGCGCGACTGGGCGACGACCGCGTGCAGATGCTCCTCTCCCAGGCCGGTCTCGTGCAGATAGCGCTGCGCCGCCAGGGCGAACATCGGGATCGGCCCCGCCATGCCGTACGGGATCGTGAAGCGCTCCTGCGGGCCGGTGGAGACGGTGTTCATGCGCCTGCCCGAACGGCCGTTCAGCGCCCGGTAGACCAGCACGCTGCTCGCGACGCCGCAGGCGATGAGCATCGCCGCGTCGCCGAGGATGGACGCCGCCTGGGTGCCGCCGCCGGAGATGTCGTTGTGCCAGCCCAGCCTTTCGATCCCCAGTGCCCTCGCGACACCGACCACGGGGACCGAGTCGTTCATGTGGTAGCTGAGGACCGCGTCGACCTGCCCGGCCGCCAGGCCGGCGTCGGCCAGCGCGGCGCGGGACGCCTCGACGGCGAGTTCCAGCTCGGTCCTGCCCGAGGCCCGCGTCAGGGCCGTCATCCCGAGGCCCGCGACGGCCGCCCTACCTCGCATCCGACTCCTGACAGATCGGGTCGCCCGCCGAGACGGGGCGCGATCCGTCCCGGCGGACGACGTCCGTGGACCGCCGGGACGTCGTGGACGCGGGCGGATCTCGGCCATCGCCCGTCACGGTAACGCGGCCCCCGCTCTTAGGCAAGCGCTTGCTCGGTTAACCGGGCGACGGACCGGCCGGGGGGGCGAAGGACCGGCCGCCCTCGACCTCCGCCCGCCGTTCCGCGGCACGCCGTCTCCCGCGCGGTGGACGGCCACATCGCGCCGATCGTCCGGCAAAAGGGCAGCTCACAGGGGCAGAGACCGGCATGTGCGGTTTTCGGGGCGGCCGCTGCCTGCCCGGATGAAGCCGGGTAACACCCTGTTCACATACGGGCAACAGCTGCGAAATCGCGACTTGCGAGTCTTTGGTGGCAGCAGACACCTCCACCCTCAAGGACTCCGCCGATGACCTTCAAGGCCGAATACATCTGGATCGACGGTACCGAGCCGACCGCCAAGCTCCGCTCAAAGACCAAGGTCATGGCGGACGGTGCCGAACTCCCGATCTGGGGCTTCGACGGATCCAGCACCAACCAGGCCGACGGCTCCTCCTCGGACCGCGTGCTCAAGCCGGTGTTCACCTGCCCGGACCCGATCCGCGGCGGCGGCAACGTGCTGGTGCTGTGCGAGGTGCTCAACCCCGACATGACCCCGCACGCCAGCAACACCCGCGCGGCCCTCGCCGAGGTCGCGGAGAGGTACGCCGCCCAGGAGTCGTGGTTCGGTATCGAGCAGGAGTACACCTTCTTCAAGGAGGGTCGTCCGCTCGGCTTCCCGCTCGGCGGTTTCCCCGCTCCGCAGGGTGGTTACTACTGCGGCGTCGGCGCCGACGAGGTCTTCGGCCGCGAGATCGTCGAGAAGCACCTCGACTACTGCATCGAGGCGGGCCTGGCCATCTCCGGCATCAACGCCGAGGTCATGCCCGGACAGTGGGAGTTCCAGATCGGCCCGGCCGGCCCCCTGGAGGTCTCCGACCACATGTGGATCGCCCGCTGGCTGCTCTACCGCACCGCCGAGGACTTCAACATCGCCGCCACCTTGGACGCCAAGCCGGTGAAGGGTGACTGGAACGGCGCGGGCGCGCACACCAACTTCTCCACCAAGGCAATGCGCGAGGGCTACGACCCGATCATCACCGCCTGCGAGGCCCTCGCGGCGAACGCCCTGGAGCACGTCAAGTACTACGGCGCCGGCATCGAGGACCGGCTCACCGGCCTCCACGAGACCGCCCCCTGGAACGAGTTCAGCTACGGCGTCTCCGACCGCGGCGCCTCGGTCCGCATCCCCTGGCAGGTCGAGGTGGAGAAGAAGGGCTACATCGAGGACCGGCGTCCGAACGCCAACGTCGACCCTTACCTGGTGACCCGCCTCATCGTGAACACATGCTGTTCCGCTCTGGAGAAGGCCGAGCAGGTCTGATCCCGACCGAAGAACGCGAAGGCCGCGAACGTCCTGCCGGGGGCGTCCGCGGCCTTCCGCTTTCCCCGGCGGCGACCGCACGGTGGCCGGCGCCGGTGGACCGAAATATCAAACCCCAAATAAAAGCAAAATGT
Source organism: Streptosporangium sp. NPDC049644 (assembly GCF_040675205.1). Taxonomy (NCBI): domain Bacteria; kingdom Bacillati; phylum Actinomycetota; class Actinomycetes; order Streptosporangiales; family Streptosporangiaceae; genus Streptosporangium; species Streptosporangium sp. NPDC049644. Next base: position 20,983 of record NZ_JBFAOJ010000038.1, read on the forward strand.
CGGCATACCGCCCCTCGGGTCGGCCTGTCCCCCGGCTCCGCACCCCCACGCCCGGCGGAAACGGCCTCTCGTCCCGCCCTGCCGAGACCCGTGACCGTCTCGAACGCGGGAACCACAAACGGGGAGGCGATTCACCGGCCGGGTAAACCCGATGGCCGCCAACCCGGGTGCGTGACGAAAATCCCACGAAACAGCTGCTTTAGGACAGCGCTAAAGGGGTAGCTTGCGCCGTACCATAACTGCGATGCAGGACGTAGTGGAGCAATTACAGCGTTTGGGGATGTCGGGCTACGAGGCCAAGGCATACGTCACCCTGGTCGGTGCCGGCAAGCCTCTCAACGGCTACGAGGTCGCCAAGCGCTCAGGCGTGCCACGCAGCATGGTCTACGCGACCCTGGGCAAGCTGGTGGCCAAGAGCGCGGCCTACGAGTTGCGCGGCGCCGACGACACCGTCGACTACCTGCCGCTGCCGCCGCGCTCCCTGCTGGAACGCATGCGCCGGGAGTTCGACGACTCGATCGAGTCGCTGGAGGTCTCGCTGCCCGTGATCGTGGCGTCCCCCAGGGCCCACCTGATCCACAGCCTCAAAGGCTCGGAGGCACTGCTCGCGCGGGCCGAGGACGTGGTGGCCGAGGCGCGCACCGACCTGTTCCTGTCGATCTGGCCCGAGGAGATGGCGCGGCTCTCCCCGCTGGTCGGGCGGGCCGTCGAGCGCGGGGTCGAGACCGCGGTGGTGCACTTCGGATCGGCGCGGAAACCGGTCGGCGGCTTCTACGAGCACCGTTTCCCCTCCCCGTGCGCGACCGCCGAGGAGCAGGAGGGGCAGGCCGGCCAGGACCACCGGCTGCTGGTCGTCACCGGCGACCGGCGGGAGACCCTGGTCGGCGGCTTCTCCGGCGGCACCGTGTGGGGCGTCTACACCGAGGACCCGGCCGTCGTCGCGATGGCCGTCCAGTACGTCAGGCAGGACATCGCCCTGCAGATCATCGCCGACCGGATCGGTCACGAGAACATGCGCGAGCTCTGTGCCGGCGACCCCGAGCTCAGGCGCTTCCTCACCGGACACGGCTGCGCCACCGCGCTGCTACACGCCGCCGGGATGCCCGGCGCTCCCGATTCCACGCCCGATGGACGGTTGCTTTAACACGAATATGACATCCTTCGGAGGGATTATCCCCATATCGAGGGCCGCTATCTTGGGGGAAGACAGCAGATGGATAAACCGGTCATCATGACGGTCGACGACGATCCGGGGGTATCCCGCTCCGTCGCGCGCGACCTGCGGCGCCGCTATGGCCATTCCTACCGGATCGTCCGGGCCGACACCGCTGCCCAGGGCATCGAGAGCGTCCGCGAACTTCGACTCCGCGGCGACGACGTCGCGGCGATTCTCGCCGACTACCGGATGCCCCAGATGAACGGCGTGGAGTTCCTGGAACAGGCCATGGACCTGTATCCGTACGCCCGCCGCGTGCTGCTGACCGCCTACGCCGACACCGAGGCCGCGATCCAGGCGATCAACGTGGTCGACCTCGACCACTACCTGCTCAAGCCGTGGGATCCGCCGGAGGAGAAGTTCTACCCGGTGCTGGACGCCCAACTCGACGCCTGGCAGCGCACCGACCGGCGCGAGTCCGACGACCTGCGGGTGGTGGGCGCGCGCTGGTCGGCTCCCTCGTACGAGGTCAGGGACTTCCTGTCGCGCAACCAGGTGCCCTACCGCTGGATGCTGGACGACTCCCCCGAGGGCGCCGAGTTGCTCGCGGCGGCCGGGGAGAAGGCCGGCACGGGTCCGGCCAGGGTGCCGCTGGTCGTCACCGGCGACGGCGCGAAACTCAGCGCGCCGAGCCTGTCCGAGCTGGCCCAGGCCGTCGGGCTGTCCACCGCGCCGGCCACCGACTTCTACGACCTGATCGTGATCGGGGGCGGCCCCGGCGGGCTGGGCGCCGCGGTCTACGGCGCCTCCGAGGGACTGCGCACGGTGATGGTCGAGCAGCACGCCTCGGGCGGGCAGGCGGGCCAGAGCTCCAGGATCGAGAACTACCTGGGCTTTCCCGACGGCGTCTCCGGCGCGCAACTCGCCGACCGGGCCAGGCGCCAGGCCCTGAAATTCGGCGCCGAGCTGCTCACCGCCCGCACGGTCACCAGCCTTGAGGTCAAGGGACGGGCCCGGGTGGTCGGCTTCGCCGACGGCGGCACGATCGCGGCGCACACCGTCATCCTGGCCACCGGCGTCTCCTACCGGCGGCTCGACGCCCCCGGCCTCGACGACTTCATCGGCTCCGGCTGCTACTACGGCGCGGCCGTGACCGAGGCACCCGAGTGCGCCGACCGCGAGGTCTACATCGTCGGCGCCGCCAACTCCGCCGGGCAGGGCGCGGTCTACCTGTCGGGGTACGCCAGCAAGGTCCACCTGGTCGTCAGGGGCGACGGGCTGGAACGGACCATGTCGCACTACCTGATCGAGCAGATCTCGCAGATCCCGAACATCGAGGTGCTCACCGAGACCGAGGTGGTCGGCGCCGAGGGCGAGGGGCACCTGGAGCGGATCACGCTGAAGGGCCCGGACGGCGAGCGCACGGTCGGGGCCGAGTGGCTGTTCGTCTTCATCGGCGCCGAGCCGTTCACCGACTGGCTCGGCGAGACCGTCGAGCGCGACGCCAGGGGCTTCGTGCTGACCGGCCCCGACCTGACCGCCGACGAGAGCAGGCCGCGCAACTGGCCGCTCCGGCGGGAGCCGTACCACCTGGAGACGAACGTTCCCGGGGTGTTCGCCGCCGGCGACGTCCGGGCCGACTCGATCAAGCGGGTCGCCTCCGCGGTCGGCGAGGGCGCGATGGCCGTGGCCCTCGTCCACCGCTACCTGGAGAAGACCTGATCGGCAAGGAGGTCACATGATCGACACGGATGTGCTCCGCGGGCTGTTCCTCTTCGAGAGGCTCGACGAGGACAAGCTCCGCTGGCTCGCCGAACACGGGACCGAGGAGGAGTACGGGGCGGGCGAGCCGATCGTCAGGCAGGGTGATCCGGCCGACTGCTTCGCCGTGCTCATCGACGGCGAGGTGATGATGATCACCGAGACCCCCGCCGGACCGGTCACGATGACCCCGACCTCGCAGCCCGGCGTCTACGCCGGCGCGGTCCTGGCCTACCTGGGCGACCGCGCCCCGGCCACCTACGCCCACTCGCTGCGCGCCACCAAACCGACCCGCATGTTCATGCTCCCGGCCAGGAAGTACGGCATGATCATGGCCGAGTGGTTCCCGATGGCGGTGCATCTGCTGGACGGGGCCCGCCTGGGCGGGCTGGCGCAGCGGGAGCTGATCGACCGGCGGCAGCGGCTGACCGCGCTCGGCACGATCACCGCCGGGCTCACCCACGAGCTCAACAACCCGGCCGCGGCGGCGGTACGGGCCGTGGACGACCTGCGGGTAAAGGTACGGAGTTCGCGCAGGCGGCTGGCCGCACTGGCGGAGGAGGGCATCGAGCCCGAGCGGCTGCGCGAGTTGGTCGACCTGCAGGAGGCGTGCGCCGACAGCACCTCGAAGGCGCCGCCCCGCTCGCCGCTGGAGACCTCCGACGCCGAGGACGAGCTGTCCGAGGCCCTGGAGGAGGCCGGGGTCTCGGACGCCTGGGAGATCGCGCCGGCGCTGGTGGCGGCCGGGTTCGAGGTCGGCAGGCTCGACGCCGTCCGCGAGGCGATCGGCGACCGGCACCTGGACGCGGCGATGCACTGGCTGTCGGAGGCCACCGAGATCTCCCAGATGCTGAACGAGGTGACGGACGCGACCGAGCGGATCTCCTCGCTGATCGCCTCCGCCAAGCAGTACTCCCAGATGGACCGGGCGCCGTACCAGACGGTGGACGTGCGGGAGCTGCTCGACAGCACCCTCACCATGTTCCGCGGCAAGATCCCGCCGGGGATCACCATCGCCACCGACTACGACCCCGGGCTGCCGCCCATCCCCGCCTACGCGGGGGAACTCAACCAGGTGTGGACCAACCTGATCCACAACGCGCTGGACGCGATGACCGGCAGCGGTGTCCTGACCGTCCGCACCCGCCTCGAACACGACACGATCGCGCTGATCGAGATCTGCGACACCGGCCCCGGCGTCCCCGAGGCCCTGCGCGAACGGATCTTCGAGCCGTTCTTCACCACGAAGTCGGTGGGCGAGGGCACCGGGCTCGGCCTGGACATCTCCTTCCGCATCGTCGCCGGTCGTCACGGCGGCGACCTGCGCGTGGAGTCGAAGCCCGGCGACACCCGCTTCCAGGTGCGCCTCCCCGTCACCGAGACGTCCGTCCCGGTCTGATCCGGCGCCGCCGGGCGCCGGGGTCGCCGGGCTTCAGGAGCCGTGGACGCCGCCCGCGATGTCCATCAGGCGGGCGAGGACCTTGCCGCCGGAGACCCGGACGCCGTCGTGCTCCCACTCGTTGGTCACCCAGGTCCGCACGTTTCCCACCGCGCGCGCGGTGCGCATGGACAGCCCCTCGTCGACGTACATGTCGTCGTAGTAGACGGCGGCGACCACCGGGACCCGGTTGGCGGCCAGCCGGGCCGGGTCGTAGAGGGCGGGCCAGCCGGAGACGGTGGCGAGGATCTCGGCGGCGCCCCTGAAGGGGCGGAGCGCGGCGATCTCGTCGAACATCCAGGGGTAGATCATCTCCCCGGTGGGAAGCGTCGGTCCCGCGTCCTCGTGGAACTCCTCAGGCAGCAGCCGGTGCGCGGCCCAGTCCGTGGCGGCGCCCTGGGCGTAGATCGACTCGTGCAGGACCGCGTAGAGCGGGTTGCCGACGAAACCGGTGGCCATCATGACCTCGTACCGGAAGAGGTCGGAGAGCCTGCCGCCGGTCCAGGCCTCCTCCAGCAACCAGTGCAGGTATTCGGCGCCGTCGCTCATCCCCAGGCACATGCCGAGGGTCTGCAGGCGGCGTACGGTCAGCACGTCGCCGTCGGGGAGCGAGACCTCGTGCAGGCGCAGGTGGGCGGCTATCGCGTCCAGGCGGCCCGAGTCCTGCGGGTAACGGGCGAAGTAGCGGCGCACCTTGTCCAGGACCCGCGGGTAGGTGCGGGAGTAGACGTCGTCGGCGGTGGCGTCGAGCCCGGCCAGGCCGCCGGTCACGTAGCAGGTCGCCAGGCCCTCGGGGGCCAGCGAGAGGTAGGTCAGCGTGATGAAGCCGCCGTAGCTCTGGCCGAGGGTCTCCCACGGCCGGTCACCGGCGAGCTCGCGCCGGATCAGCTCGGCGTCGGCCACGATCGAGTCGGCGCGGAAGTGCCCGAGGCGGGCGGCGAGCTCGGCGTCCGTGCCGCGCACCGTCTTCGCGGTGACGGGGGTGCTGCGGCCGGTCCCCCGCTGGTCGAGCAGGAGGACGCGGTGGGTTTTCAGCGCCTGCCCCAGCCACCCCTCCGCGGCGGTCGGGCGCGGCGACTTGCCGCCGGGACCGCCCTGCAGGAAGAGCAGCCACGGCAGGTCCTCCCGCCGTCTGGCCGGGTCCACCGCCTCCCGGGCGAAGACCTCGATCGTCTCGCCGCCGGGGTCGGCGTGGTCGAGGGGAACGGTGAACACGTGGTCGGTGAGCGCCACACCGGGCAGAAGGACAGTCACCCCGGAAAACTACCCGACCCCGTGGCCGTCGTTTCCTGACGGGCGCGGCACTTCCCCGGAGGCGGAGAACTGGTACGCTTCCCAAGCGAGCGCTTGGTTTCGCGCGGCCTGCCGCGACCGAGACCGCGGAACGGGACAGACGGAGACGACCGCCAGGGGACAAGCCGATGAAGTTCTCGACCTTCCATCTCTTCCACCGGTTCGACGGCCAGAGCTTCAAGGATGTCTACGACTACCATCTCGAACTGGTCGAGCTGGCCGAGGAGCTGGGCTTCCACGGCGTACGGCTGGCCGAGCACCACTTCCGCGACTACGGAGTGGTCCCGAACCTGTTCACCATGCTGGCCAACATGGCCGCGCGCACCGAGCGGCTCCGGCTGGGCACCGGCATCGTGGTGCTGCCGCTGCACAACCCGATCCACGTCGCCGAGGAGGCGGCCATGGTGGACGTGCTCTCCGGCGGGCGGCTGGAGCTGGGCATCGGGCGCGGCTACCAGAGCTTCGAGTTCGAGGGCTTCGGCATCGACCTGGCCGAGGCCCGCGACCGGTTCAACGAGGCGCTGGAGGTCGTCCTCGGCCTCTGGGGCAGCCCCGCCTTCCGGCACGAGGGCAAGTTCTACCGGACCGGCACCGAGGTCGAACTCGTCCCCCGGCCGCTCCAGACCCCGTCCCCGCCGATCCATGTGGCCGCCGTGTCCCCGGAGACCGTGACCATGTACGCCGAGCGCGGCCTGCCCATCCTGGCCGACCCGGCGGCGCCGTTCCGCAAGGTGGTCAAGGCGGCGGAGACCTGGCGGACGACCGCGGAACTGGCCGGGCACGACGTGACCGGGCACGAGCTGGTGGTCGCGCGCAGCGTCTACGTCGCCGCCACGGCGGAGGCGGCCCGCGAGGACCAGGCCAGGTTCGAGGCGGGGTTCGACCGGAGCCGGATCTTCAACGAGAAGAGCGCCCCGATCGACCCCAGGACCGGCAAGGCCGCACAGGGCTTCGAGTACTACCAGGACCGCTACCTCAAGGGCGGCTCGGTCTCCAACGACTTCCGCTGGGAGCAGCTGGAGGTCATCGGCGACCCCGAGCGGGTGATCGGCCAGATCCGGCTGCTGCGGGACGCCGGATTCGCCAACCTGCTCTGCGACTTCGGCAGCACCAGGCCGATGCCGCTGGAGAAGATGAAGAAGGTCATGCGGTTCTTCGCCGCCGAGGTCATGCCGGCCTTCGAATGATCCGTCCCCGTACGGCTCGCACCGGCCGAGGCGGGAGGTCGCGGGCCGTACGCCACCCCCACCAGGAGGCGCGATGATCCACCAGTTGACCCTGTCCGACGTCCTCGCCGAACACGCCCGCAGCCGCCCCGGGGTGACCGCGGTGGTGGACGGCGAGCTGCGGCTCACCTATCCCGAACTGGACGCGCGGGTCACCCGCCTGGCGGGCGCGCTGGCCGCGCGGGGCGTGACGGCCGGGGAGCGGGTGCTCTGGCTGGGCAGGAACGACCACGCGGTGCTCGAACTGCTGCTCGCCTCGTCCAGGCTCGGCGCGATCCTCTGTCCGGCCAACTGGCGGCAGTCGGCCGAAGAGCTCTCCTTCATCCTTTCCGACCTCGCTCCGAAGGTCGTCGTCTGGGAGGAGTCCGAGGTCGCCGCCCCGCTGAGCGGCGAGGACTGGATCCTCGCGGGGGCGGGCTACGAGGCGTTCCTGGCCGGTGGGTCCCCGGACGCCGTGCCGGACGGGTTCGCCGGCGGCGCCGACGACGACACTGCGCCGGTGCTCGCGCTCTACACCGCCGCCTTCGACGGCCGCCCCAACGCGGCGCTGCTCAGCAGCGCCGCCCTGGTCGCGCACAGCACCTCGCTGCTGGTGGTGCGGCAGATGGAGCCGGGCTTCACCTTCCTGAACAGCGGCCCGCTGTTCCACGTGGGCACGATGATGTTCTGCCTGGCCACCCTCCAGATCGGCGGGACGAACGTGTTCACGCCGGCTTTCGACGCCGAGGAGGTCTGCCGCCTCGTCGACGCGGAGAAGGTCACCCAGGCGTTCCTGTTCGGACAGATGATCGACGCGGTGGTGAAGGCCAACGAGGGCGGCAAGTACGACCTGACGTCGCTCCGCTTCGTCTCCCACTCGGCCGAGTGGGACGCCATGACGAGCGTGGACGACTCCCCCTGGTGCCGGTCGAAGATGGGCGGCTACGGGCAGACGGAGGTGGCCGGGATGCTGACCTTCCTGGGTCTCGCCCCGGGTGCCGCGGGGTTCGCCGGACGACCGTCACCGCTGGTCCAGGTGCGCATCCTCGCCCCTGACGGCGACGAGGTGCCCGCGGGAGAGGTGGGCGAGATCTGCGCCCGCGGCAAGTCCCTTTTTTCCGGATATTTCAACAGACCTGAACTCAACGAGGCGAAGAGCCGCGGGGGCTGGCACCACACCGGCGACCTCGGCCGCCGCGAGGCCGACGGCACGATCACCTTCATCGGCCCCCGGCTCCGCATGATCAAGTCCGGCAACGAGAACATCTACCCGGCCGAGGTCGAGCGGGTGCTGAGAACCCATCCCGCCGTCGCCGACGCCGCGGTCATCGGCGTCCCCGACGAGCGGTGGCGGCAGGCGGTGAAGGCCGTCGTGGTCCTCCGGGACGGGGCCACCGCCTCCGCCGAGGAGCTCGTCGAGCATGCGCGGGGCGGCCTCGCCTCGTACAAGAAGCCACGGCAGGTGGACTTCGTGGCGGCCATTCCCAAGAAGGGCTTCACCCCCGACTACGACGCCCTCGACGCCGCCCACGGCGGGGGCGGCTACCCCGGCACCTGACGGTCCCGCGCGGTCCGCGACGAGAGCCGGCTCCCCGGAGCCGGCTCTCATCGGCCGTTCCGGCACGACTCGGCGACTCCAGCTTGACGCGAACGGAGCTTTTCCACTTAAATTTCATTATGAATTAAGACTCGAAGTCGAGCGGCCGCCACTCCCCTCGGGTGCCCACGGAGCACGGGAGGGTGGAACGGCGCCCCTGCCGTCGACCGCCGACCCGACGCCGCCCGACAGGCGCCCCATCCGCGTGACCACGCAAGGAGCAGTCAGAGGATGACCCAGACCGACGACCGGACCGGCACCGGCCTGGCCCTGTTCCCCCCGGGTTTCCGCTGGGGGGTCGCCACCGCGGCCTACCAGATCGAGGGCGCCGCCGCGGAGGACGGCCGCACCCCCTCCATCTGGGACACCTTCGCCAGGACCCCCGGCCGGGTGCACCTCGGGCAGACCGGCGACATCGCCTGCGACCACTACCACCGCTACGCCGACGACGTGGCCCTCATGCGGGACCTCGGCATCGACACCTACCGCTTCTCCGTCTCCTGGCCCCGGATCAGGCCCGACGGCACGGGGCCGGTCAACCCCCTCGGCCTCGACTTCTACGACCGGCTGACGGACACCCTGCTGGCCGCCGGCATCGCGCCCATGACCACCCTGTACCACTGGGACCTGCCACAGTGCCTGGAGGACCGGGGTGGCTGGACCGTGCGGGAGACCGCCCACCACTTCGCCGAGTACGCCGGAGCGGTGTACGACCGGCTCGGAGACCGGGTCAGGACCTGGACCACGCTCAACGAGCCGTGGTGCTCGGCCTTCCTCGGGTACGCCACCGGCGATCAGGCGCCCGGCAGGACCGAGCCGGACGCGGCCTTCCACGCGGCGCACCACCTGCTGCTCGGTCACGGTCTGGCGGCCCGCGCCCTGCGCGCGGCGGGAGCCCGAGAGGTCTCGATCACGGTCAACCTCACCCCGGTGTCCCCCCGCGACCCGCAGGACCGGCACGATGTCGCGGCGGCCGGGCTCGTCGACGGCCTGCACAACCGGATCTTCCTCGACCCGATCCTCAACGGCCGCTACCCCGCCGACATGCTGGAGCACATGACCCGCTTCACCACTCTGGAGCACATCGCCGACGGCGACGAGGAGCTGATCGGCGCCCCGATCGACCTGCTGGGAGTCAACTACTACGCGCCGACCCTCGTCGCGGCGAAGGTGGGCACGCCCTCCTCGGACCGCTTCCCCGGCACCGAGGGCGTCGAACACCTCGACCCCGGCCTGCCGGTGACCGCCATGGGCTGGCCCGTCGAGGCCGACGGCCTGCGCAAGCTCCTCGTGCGGCTGGCGCGGGACTATCCCGCCACCCCGCTGATGATCACCGAGAACGGGGCGGCCTACCACGACTCCGCCGAGGACGGCCGGGTGGCCGACGCCGAGCGCGTCGACTACCTGCGCACCCATCTGCTCGCCGCCCACCGGGCGATCGGCGAGGGAGCCGATCTGCGCGGTTACCTGGCCTGGTCGCTGATGGACAACTTCGAGTGGGCGTACGGCTACGAGAAGCGGTTCGGGCTGGTCCGCGTCGACTACGACACCCAACGCCGCATCCCCAAGGACAGCGCCCTGTGGTACAGCGGTGTCATCGGCAGGAACGGGATCTGAGGCGGTGTCCCCGGGGTTCCCCGCGCCTCCGTCCCCGGGAAAGGCCCGGGGAACCCCGGGGACACCGCGCCGGGCGGCGGTCGCCGGGCGGGCTCGCACCCGGTGGGTGCCGCAGGTCCGCGGACCGGTGATCGCCGCCGGAAGAGTACCGGGCGGGGCGGGGGCGACGGTCGCGGCACCCGGCGCGGAGACCGGTCAGCCGTGCGCGGGCCCGGCCGCCCGCGCCGGGGTCTCGTCCCGCCCCGCGGGACGCACCGCGTGGCTGCGCAGCAGGAAGTCCTCGACGACCAGGGTGGCCGCGCCCAGGGCGACCGCCTCGGGGCCGAGCCGGCCCAGCTCGATCGACGCCTGCGAGAAGGGCAGGGGCAGGGCGTACCTGGCGGCGGCGGCACGGATCTCGGCGAGGAACTCCCGCCCGAGCAGGGACCCGGCCCAGCCGCCGAGGATGACGCGCTCGGGATTGAACAGGTTGATGAGGTCGGCCAGCCCCGCCCCGAGACAGCGGACGGCCTCCTCGAACGCGGGCCTGGCCAGCGGGTCGGCGAGAAGCGCGGCGAAGACGCTCTCCTCGTCGTCGTCCCCCAGCTCCCTGCCCGCGCCGGCGAGGATCGCCTCGGCGCCGACGTACGCCTCCAGGCAGCCCCGGCTGCCGCAGCGGCAGGGGCGCCCATCGAGGACGATCTTCGTATGGCCCCACTCCCCCGCGCCGTTCGCCGTTCCCCGGTAGGTGACGCCGCCGTTGATGACGCTCGCCCCGGCGCCGGTGCCGATGAAGGTCATGACCAGGTGCTGGGCGCCCTTGCCCGCCCCGAACCAGAGCTCGGCCTGGCCGGTGGTCTTGACCCCGTTGTCGGCGAAGACCGGGATCGAGGTGCCCTCGCGCAGCAGCGCGCCCAGCGGTACGCCGTCCCAGCCGAACGCGCGGGCGTGGATGAGCAGGTCCGGCCCCTGCTCGGCGACACCCGGGACGCCCAGCCCCATGCCGAGCACCTCGGACTCGTCCGCCCCCGCCTCCGACAGGACCGCCTCCAGCCCGTCGAGGATGTGACGGGCCACCACGGCGGGCTCGTGGTGGCCCGGGTCGAGGGCGAACTCCTTCCTCGCCCGCTCCCGCATCGCCAGGTCGTACAGCTCGACGCGGACGCGGGTCTCCCCGACCCCCACCCCGACCACGTACCCGTACGAGGGGTCGACCCTGAGCATGATCCGCGGCCGCCCGCCGTCGGAGTCGACGGAACCGGTCTCGACCACGATGCCGTCCGCGATGAGGCCGCCGATCACGTTGCTGACCGTCGCGGCGCTGAGACCGGTGGCCTGGGCCAGGTCGTGCCTGCTCAGCTCGTTGGCGAAATACAACGTCCACAGGACCACGGACCGGTTGCCCTTCCGCACATCACGGAGGGTCCCCCGCTGTGGACGGCTCATGCTTCTCCCCCGGGGAAGTAATTTCAAATGTTAGTACAACTACTACTCTAGCCACTCGCGGACAATGCCCATCGAGCACACTCCTGCCCGGCGGGGGCGCGCCGCACCCGCGCCGGGCGCGAGGAGAGTTTCCCAGGTCGCACGGGGAATCGCCACGTCCGGCACGGACCCGTGGAACCGTCCCGAAGACACCGCTCCGCCCGCCGCCCTCCCGGCCTGATCCGGCCAGGACGGTGACGGCCAGAAGGCGAGGTTGTGGCCGGCGGCGTAGTCGACGGGCCGCACCGCGCCCGGCTCCAGTGACTGGGTGTACGGGACGCGCGCGGCGCCGTCGAAACGCTCCCAGCGGGGCAGTCCCGCGCCGTTGGGATCACCGGTGCGGGCGAAGTTGGTCCAGTAGGAGATCATCTGGCCGGACAGCCCCCGCTGCGCCGGGGTCAGCGTGACGTTCCGCTCGGTGAACAGGTACGGCAGGTCGGCCGCGTGAAAGGCGCCGAAGGGGAAGTCCGTCCTCAGCGGCAGGAACATCGGGGCCCGCCGGTCGGCGAACCGGTAGGCGTAGAGGGGGGCCTTCCGGCTGAGCAGCCTGTTCTGCTCGAAGGTCGCGCGAGCCCACATCCTGTCGGTGATCACGGCGGCCCAGGCCAGCGACGGCGAGCCGTACCCGGCGGGCGGGTACTCCGCGGCCACCCGCGCCGCGTCCGCGCCGAAGGCGGTGCGCAGCAACCTGCCGTAGCCCCTGGCGGTGATCGGCCTGCCCGCCAGGTCGTACCGCATGCCGACGAAGAGCCGATGCTCGTCGCGGGTCGCCCCGGAGATCACCGGGACTGGGTGCCCGCGGCCCGCCCGCAGTTCCGCGGACGGCAACTGGGGCAGCGTCTCGTTCCCGTACGCGTAGCTCTGGAACATGTTCATGATCTGCGGGACCTTGAGGATCCGCTCCACCGGCAGGGCGCGCAGACACCGGAGGTCCTCGCAGCCGAGCATCGGGGCCACGTACCCGCCCATCTCCTCGACCTCTCCGGCGGTGCGCCAGGCATAGGCCGGGTAGCCGGGCACGCCCTCGCCCATGCTCCCGGCGAGCATGTCCATCATCCCCTCGCCGCTCTGCAGGACGGCCCGGTCGAACAGTCCCTCGGCCCCCGGCGAGGTCAGGTGCCCGCCGATGCTCAGCGCGCCCCACGAGACGCCGAACACCGTCACGTTCCCCGGGTCCCCGCCGAACGCGGCGGCGTTGCGGCGTACCCAGCGCAGGGCCGCCTGCTGGTCCTGCAGCCCGTAGGTGCCGGAACCCGCGAGCCCCGGGTAGCCGAACCCGCCGAACACCCCGAGCCGGTAGTTGATCGTGACGACCACCACGTCCCCCCTGGTGACCATGGCCCGCACGTCGGTGAGGTCTCCCGAGCCCAGGGCCCCGTCCCCGTGGATCCACACCATGACCGGCCTGCCCTCGCCCGAGGCGGCCGGGGTGCGCGGCGCCGTCACGTTGAGGAACAGGCAGTCCTCGTCGGAGCCGGCGACCTTCGCGTAGTCGCTCCCGACCTGGGGGCACCTGCCGCCCGGCCGGGTGGCGTCCCTGGTTCCCGGCCAGGGGGCGACCGGCCGTGGAGAGCTCCACCTCAGTTCGCCGACCGGCGGGGCCGCGTAGGGGATGCCCTGGAAGATCCGGTGTTCGGCGGTCACCGTACCCCGCACGGCTCCGGCATCGGTCCGTACCGTGTTCCCGCCGTTCCCGCCGTTCCCGCCGTTCCCGCCGTCCTTCTCCGGCGTCCCCGCCCTCGGTGCGCCCCCGCACGCCGAGAGCAGGACCGCCGCCACCAGGGCGGCCGTCAGTTTTCCTGTCATGCCCTCCACGCTGTCAAGGGCCGGCCGGACCGGGCAGATCCATCAGTACGGAATGCTCGACGACAAATGTCCCGGCGCCCGGGAAACGGCCCTCTCAGAGGATCGCCAGCGGGTTGATCGGGCTTCCCGTGCCCCCCTCGATCCTCAGCGGGGCCGCGACGAAGACGAACTCCCCGCCGCCGCGGCCGGCGCAGGCCGCACCCAGTTCCTCCAGCGAGAGCATCTCGGCCAGGTGGATGCCGTGCCGCCAGAGCAGGATCAGGTGCAGATCGTCCGCCAGGTCCTCGTCGGCGAGCTGGCGGGCGTTGAGGCCCCCGATGGCGGCGTTGTCCGAGGCGACCACGGCGACGTCGCGGGCGGCGAGCCACCTGCCGCCGTCCGCGGACAGGCCCGGCTGGCCCGCCCAGTAGTCCTGCGGCGAGCCCTCCCAGACCAATGGCCATCCGGTGCGGACCACTGCCACGTCGCCGGGGCGCACATCGTCGTGGATCTCCGCCAGCAGGTCGCCGGAGACGCGGAAGTCCACCGGCAGGTGGTCAAGGCCGAGATGGCGGGGGACGTCGAAGAGCACCCCCCGGGCGACGACCCCGCCCGCGGTCTCGATGCCGCAGCGGGTGGCCCCGTAGGACCTGACCCTGGCGGCGGGGTGCCCGTTGTAGAGCTCCTCCCCCGCCCACATGTGGCAGAGTGCGTCCATATGGGTCGTGGTGCCGTGCTGGGTGACCATCAGGGCGTCGTCGGCCATCCGCAGCCCGGCCCCGATCGGGCGGGTGCCGGCCGCGTAGTCGCCGCCGTCCACGGACATGAAGTGCTGCGGCAGCGGGCGGCCCCGCAGGTGCGGGACCGTCGTGGGGGCGGGCGAGGAGGTGGCGCCCCTGATGGGCATGGCCAGGCTGATCACCTGGCCGGTGACGGCGGAGGCGAGGGCGGCCAGGACCGTGCCGGGGGTCAGTAGGTTGAGGGTGCCACGCTGGTCTCCTGGGCCGAATCGGCCCCAGTTGTTAGGCTCGGCTACCAAGCAAGTGCTCACTTTCTAAAGATGCGGGGACGGACGATGACTGCGGACGGTGTGATCGAAGGTCGGGCGGACACGTACGGGCACTGCGATCCCCGGTTCTCCCGGGTGCGGGAGGTGTTCGACGCGCACTTCGCCGGCGGCGAGGAACTGGGCGCGGCGTTCGCGGTCTTCCTGGACGGCGAACCCGTCGTGGACCTGTGGGGCGGGGTCGCCGACCGCCACAGCGGGCGGCCCTGGGAGCGTGACACCCCCGTGCTGGCGTACTCGTGCACCAAGGCGGTGACCGCGACGGTCGCGCTGCTGCTGGCCGAGCGCGGGCTGCTCGACCTCGCCGCCCCGGTCGCGGACGTCTGGCCGGAGTTCGCGCGGCACGGCAAGGAGCGCGTCACCGTCGAGCACCTGCTCACCCACCAGGCGGGGCTGCCCGTGATCGAGGAGCAGGTCCCGGTGGAGGAGTTCGGCGACCAGGCCGCCATCGCCGACCGGTTGGCCGGCCAGGCGCCGATCTGGGAGCCGGGCACCGCGCACGGCTACCACGCGCTGACGTACGGGTTCCTGGTCGGCGAGGTGGTCCGCAGGGTGTCGGGCGGCTCCGTGGGCGAGCTGGTGGCCGCGGAGATCTCCGGGCCGCTCGATCTGGAGCTCCAGGTTGGCGCCGATGACGACGCGGTCGAACGGGCGGCCCGGCTGTCCGCCCGGGAGCGCGCGAGGCCCTCCACCCCGGCATCCGCCGAATCCGCGCCGGCGGGCGCGGCGGATCAGGCCGGACAGGTCACCGGCACCGCGCGGGCCTCGGCGGACGGGCGGGCCGGTGACGGTGCGGCAGGCGGTCCCGCGACGGTCTCCACGGCGGCGGAACTGCCGGGACACGGACCCGGGGACCCGGTCTACGAGATGGCCAGGGCCTCGCTCGACAGGAACAGCCTGATGAACCGGGCGCTGGGCAACCCGCCGATCCACCGGCTGCCCGGCGGCGCCAACAATCCGGTCGTCCTGCGGGCCGGCTGGCCCGCGATGGGCGCCGTCACCAGCGCCCGGGGACTGGCCGGGTTCTACCGCGACCTGGTGGCCGGGCGGATCGTGGGCCCGGAGACCCTGCGCGACGCGACGCGCAGGAGGGTGCACGGCCCGGACAGGGTGATGTTCATCGACAGCTCCTTCGGGCTGGGCTACATGCGTCCGGCGATGACCTTCCTCACCCCCGCCGGCGGCGCGGAGACCGCCTTCGGCCACACCGGTCTCGGCGGGTCGCTGGGCCTCGGCGACGCCGAGCACGGCCTGGGCATGGCGTACACGATGAACAGGATGGCGGGCGCCGTCTCCGGCAGCCTCCGCGCCTACCGCCTGGCCGAGGCCGTCTACGAGTCGCTCCCCCAGGGGCGCCCCACGCGCTGAACCCCGCGGGGACGCCACCGGGGAGGACTCCGGCGCCCCCGGCGGGAGGGCCGGGTCGCGACGTCCCCGCCGGTCGGCGGGACCGGTTCCCGGATGCCGTCGCCGGCCCCTCGTCCGGGGTGTCAATGCATCGTGACGCCACCGCTGACCGACAGGGTCTGGCCCGTGACGTAGGCGGCCCTGTCGGTGCAGAGGTAGGCGACCATCCCGGCGACGTCCTCGGGGGCGCCCAGACGGCGCAGCGGGATGCCCCTGGCGATCCTGTCGACCAGTCCCGGCCTCTCCGCGTCCACGCGGCGGAGCATCGGGGTGTCGGTGGGCCCCGGGCAGACCACGTTGGAGGTGACGTTCCCCCGGGCCGCCTCCCTCGCCATGGTCTTGGCCAGGCCGAACAGTCCCGCCTTGGTCGCGGCGTACGCGCCCTCGCCGCCGGAGCCGGCCCGCGCCCCGTCCGAGGAGACGAAGACCAGGCGGCCCCAGCCGCGCTCGATCATCCCGGGCAGCAGGAGGCGAGTGAGCAGCATCGGGGCGCGCAGGTTGACCCGCCACATCAGCTCCCAGCCTTCGGGGTCGCCGGTGACGAACGGCTCGACGATCGACACCCCGGCGTTGTTGACCAGGATGTCCACCGGCCCGGCCCGCCCGCAGAAGTCCTCGATGGACGCCGGGTCCGCCAGGTCGACCCGCAGGGCCGTGGCCGGGGCCCTCGGCCCCCTCGGCACCCCGGCCCCGGGGCCCAGGCCGATCGACTCGCTGTTCAGCTCGTCGGCGACCGCCGCGGCGCCGGACTCGTCCACGTCGGCCACCACGACCCCGGCCCCGAGCGCGGCGAGGTCGCGGCAGACCGCGGCGCCGATCGCCCCGGCTCCCCCGGTCACCACCGCCGTGCGTCCGTCCAGCCTCAGGCCGTCGATCACTTCCAGACCTCCACGATGTCGGCGGCCCGCACCCGCGCGGCGAGCAGGCTCACGGTATGCCTCAGCACCGCCTGCGCGTAGTCGTCGGGGACTCCCGCCACGGCGTCGGTCACCACCGCCACCCGGTAGCCGAGGTTGACCGCCTCCAGGGCGAGCCCGGGGATGCCGAGGTTGAGGGAGAACCCCACGGCGACGACCGTCGAGACGCCGAGCGAGCGCAGGGTCATGTCCAGCGACGTCCCGGTGAAGGGCGAGAAACCGTGGTGGCGGCGCGACTCCAGGTCGCCGGGGTCGCGCAGGCCGGGCAGCACCTCGACAGCCCCGCTGCCCTCCAGCATGTGCGCGGGGTCCTTGAGCAGGGCCGCGATGAAGGGGCTGTTCGCGGTGTGCGACCCGGCGCGGTCGGCACGGAAGGCCGCGGTGCAGTGGATCACCGGTACCCCGGCCGCGCGGGCCGCGGCCAGGACCGCGGCGGCGTTGGCCACCACGTCGCGCCGGGCGCACACCTCCACCAGGTCCGGGAACCTCGCGAGATCTCCGGCGACGCCGCGCTGCATCTCCATCACCAGCACCGCGCTGCGGTCCGGCGCGGCGAGCGCGCCCAGATCGACGGCCATGCGACCTCCACTAACCCGAGCGCTTGCTTGGTTAACGATCGGAGCCTAACACGCGACCGGATCGACCACCGAGCACGATCCCGATCGTTACCCTTCGCAAAAGTTGACCAACCGTGACAACCAACCCCATGGGTGAGACCGTCGAACAAGTCGACGGCACTCGGAAGGGAGCTGGATGGTTCCGGGATACCGCGAGATTCGGGAACTCGGCGTCGGCGGGGGCGGGCGCGTGGTGCTGGCCACGTACGCCGCCACCGGCGCCTACGTGGCCATCAAATATCTCAACGCGACGCTCAAGGACGACCACCGCTTCCTGGCGCGCTTCCGTGCGGAGGCGCGCGTCATGGTGGAGCTGCAGGACCCGAACGTGGTCCAGCTGTACGAGTACTACGAGGACGTGCTCGAAGCCGCGATCGTGATGGAGTTGGTCGACGGGGTCGCGCTCAGGCGGATCCTGGCCGAGCACGGCAGCACCAGCCCGGAGGCGGCGCTGACCGTGCTCAAGGGCTCGCTGCTCGGCCTGGCCTTCGCGCACGCGGCCGGGGTCGTGCACCGCGACTACAAGCCGGAGAACGTGCTGGTCCAGGCCGACGGCGGCAGCAAGCTGGCGGACTTCGGCATCGCCGCCCATGTCGGGGAGACCGGCATCACCGCCGGCACCCCCGCCTACATGGCTCCCGAGCAGTGGGAGGGGGCCGCGGCGAGTGCCGCGACCGACGTCTACGCGGCCACCTGCGTCTTCTTCGAGTGCCTCACCGGGCGCAGGCCGTACCTGGCGGATCACCGCGCGGCGCTGATGCACGGGCACCTGACCGCGCCGATCCCGGTGACGGAGGTGCCCGGCTCGGTCCGCGCCCTGGTCATGCGGGGCATGGCCAAGAACCCGGACGACCGGCCGCAGAGCGCGCGGGCGTTCCTGGAGGAGCTGGAGGCCGCGGCGCTGTCGGCGTACGGGCCGGAGTGGGAGCAGCGCGGACGGCGGCACCTGGCCGAACTCGCCACGCTGCTGGCACTGGCGTTCCCGCTGGCCAAGCCCGCGCCGGGGGCGAGTTCCTCGGTGGCCCGGACCGTGCTCGGCCGGATGGGGCGGGTGCGCCGTCCCCGGCTGGGTCCCAGGACGCTGGCCGGGCTCGGGGTGGTCACCGTGGCGATGGCCGCCGGTGTGGTCGCGGCCAACCGGCCGCATGACCGGCTCTCCGCCGACACGATCTTCACCCCGCCGCCCAGTTCGGTGGTCACCGAGGAGACCTCGGCGGGACGGAGCAGGGCGCCGGAGCCGCCGGAGCCGTCCGTCGGGCCGAGCCCCTCGCGAAGCGCCGCCGTCGGGCGGCCCGTGCCCCCCGCGGAGAACACGGCCCCCGTCACATTCCCCTCGCCGATGCCGAGCCGGACCACGGACCCCGCGCCCTCCACCTCCCGGCCGAAACCCACACCGAAGCACACACCGAAAGCCACACCGGCCCCCACACCGACACCCACGCCGAGGCCGCCGACGCCCACCGCCACGCGCCCCCCGACACCCGCGCCGACCGTGACGGTGACGCCGCCGGAGCCCGCGCACACGGTCAGCGGGCTGCGGATCGCGGGAATCGACGCGAACGGCACCACGGTCGCCTTCCGCGCCTCCACCGCGGCGGACGTCGCGGTGACCGTCACGTTCGCCGAGGGGCCGGAGCGCGACCGGCTCGTCCAGGCGCCCCCGCGCACCTCCGTCCTCGGCGGGTCCGCCGCCTACTCGCACACCGTCCCGCACGCCTTCGCGGTTCCGGCCTGCGGGCAGACCCTCTACCGCCGGGTCACGGCCGAAACCTCGCCCCGCTCCTCGGGCGGGACCGCCGTCCGCACCCAGGAGGTCCACGGCGAGCCGTGTTCGCCGCCCTCGGTCTCCATCACCGCCTTCGACGGCACCACCGTCGGCTTCCTGGTCAGGACCTCGGGCACCGCGCCGGTGACCGTGCGGCTCGGGTTCGCCCAGCGGCTCGACGGCGCGGTGACCAGCGGCACCCGGGAACTGGAGCTGTCCGGCGCCACCGAGTACACGCGGGAGGTGAGGGGGGAGTTCGCCGAGCTGCCCCGCTGCGGGGAGCGCGTCACCCGGCTGGTGACGGTCGCTACGGTCCCCGCGGGCGACATGCCCTCCCGGACCGTCCGGATCGATCTGCCCTCCTGTGCTCCCACCTCCAGCGCGACCCCGGACCCTGCCCCGGAGAGACCGCAGGACTCCGAGCGGCCCACCGTGGACGGGCCCGGCCCCGAGCGAACCGGCGTGGACGGCATCTTGTGAGGTAACCAAGCGTGCGCTAGCTTGGCGATCGATGACCGGATCGATGACCGGCGACACGCTCGCCTACTGGGACGCCTGCCGTCGCGGCGAGCTGGTCGTCCAACGCTGCGCCGCCTGCGCCCGGCGGGTGCACCTGCCCGCCCCCGAGTGCCCCGGCTGCGGCGGCACCGACCTTCCCTACGAACCCGTCTCCGGCGACGGCACGGTGCACACCTTCACGGTCGTGCACCGCTCGTTCGTGCCCGAGTTCCGGGGGCGGGAGCCGTACGTGCTGGCCTGGATCGACCTTCCCGAAGGGGTACGGGCGTTCGGACAGGTCGTGGAGTGCCCGCCGGACCTGGTGCGGATCGGCATGCCGGTGCGCGTGACCTTCGTCGACGACCTGCCCCAGTGGAGGCCCGCGTGAGCAAGCTCGGCAACGTCCTGATCCCCGTGGACGACCTGGAGACGGCGATCGCCTTCTACTCGGGGACGCTCGGGCTGGCGGTCAGGTTCCGCGACGGCGACCGGTTCGCCGCCCTGGACGGCGGGGGCGCCACGGTCGCGCTGGTCGCGGCCGAGGAGCGGGTGGCGGGCGAGGTCACCGCGCCCTCGTACCGGGTGGACGACGTCGCACGGACCGCCGGCGAGCTGACGGGGGCCGGGGCCGAGCTCGTACGGGAGCCGGAGGCCGGGCCGCACGAGATCAGAGCCGTACTGCGCGACCCGTCAGGAAACGTCTTCGTCCTCTACTCCTCACACTGATCCCTCGCTCCGAACGGAGGCCAGAGATGGCGCGCCCGACCCCGGCAGGCACCCCGTACGGCAACTACGCCCACGCCATCCTCACCGCCAACGCCATGCGCACCCCCGACCGGGTCGCGCTGACCTACTGCGGTGAGCAGAGCTTCACCTACGCGGAACTCGACCGGCTCGTCAACAGGCGCGCCCACGCGCTGGCGGAGGCCGGAGTCGCCCCCGGGCAGCGGGTGGCCGCGCTGCTCAACGAGACCCTGCACGTGGCCGAGGTCTACCTGGCCGCGGCGAAGCTCGGCGCCGTCACCGCGGCGCTCAACCCGTACTGGCCCGCCGACACCCTGGCCGCGGTCGTCGCGCACTCCGGCGCCACCGCGTTCGTGTACGACTCCACGGTGGAGGCAGCCGTCGCGGAGATCCGCCCCCGGCTGCCGGAGATCACCCGCTGGATCAGGGTCGGCGGCCCCGGCGAGAACGCCGTGGACCTGGACGCGCTCACCTCGGACGCCGCCGAGGACGAGCCCGCCCTCGGCGGCTGCTGGGACGATCCGCTGGCGCTCTACTACACCTCCGGGACGACGGGGCTGCCCAAGGCGGTGGTCCACACGCACGCCTCGTCGCTGGCCACCGCGCAGATCTGGCTCGACGTGCCGCGCACCGAGGACTCGGTGCTCGGCACCGGGGCGATCATCTGGGGCATCGGCTTCCCCGCCCTCGTCGGCCCGGCGCTCTACGCGGGCATGCGGCTGGTGCTCGAACAGGACTGGGGACCGGCGAACTTCCTGAGGGTGGTCCCCCGGGAGAAGGTCACCCACGTCTCGCAGATCCCCTCCTTCTACGCGGCGCTGCTGGGCTCCGACGACCACGCGGGCGCCGATCTGTCGTCCCTGCGGGTCATCATGCTGGGCGGCGAGCCGCTCCCCGCGGCCCTGCTGGCCAGGATGAAAGAGCGGCTGCCCGACACCGGCGTCTACTGCTACTACGGCCAGACGGAGGCCCCCTACACCTGCTTCGGCCGGGTCGACGACGGCAGCACGCCGCTCGGCTCCTCGGGCAGGGCGCGGACCGGCAACGCCGTGCGGATCACCGGCCCCTCGGGCGCCCGGCCGGCCGGCGAGGTCGGTGAGATCAACCTCGCCGGGCCGCACCGGATGACCGGGTACGACGGCCTGCCGGAGAAGACCGCCGAGGTGCTGCGCGGCGAGTGGTACGTCGGCGGCGACCTGGGCGTCCTGTCGGAGGACGGAAACCTCACGGTGCTCGGCCGCCGCGAGGAGTCCGTGTTCAAGGGCGGCGTCTGGTCCCAGCCCTCGGTGATCGAGGAGGCCGCGGTCGCGCTGGACGGCGTGGCGGAGGCCGGGGCGGTCGGCGTGCCCGCCCAGGCCGAGGGACAGGAGGCGGTCGAGCAGCGGGTCCTGCTCGCCGTGGTGGCCAGGGCGGGCCATCCGGCCGACCCGGCCAAGATCGCCCTCGCCCTGGCCGAGACACTGCCCGCGCACCAGCGCCCCGACCACGTCGTCGTCGCCGCCGAACTCCCGCACTTCCAGGACGCCTCCGGCGGACCCGGCAAGCTGCTGAGGCGGGAGATCCGGGAGAGGTACCAGAGCCGGATGGACGAGGCGTGACCGCAGCCACCGGCGGGCCGCCCGAGATGTCCGGCGTACCCGCGGTATCCACGGAGCCCGCCCCGGCGCGGTTCGCGGAGCACGAGGTCAAGGCCCTGCTGCGGGAGTGGGGGGTGGCGGTGCCCCGAGGCGCCACGGCCACCTCCCCCGCCGAGGTCGCCACGGCGGCCCGGGGACTGACGCCGCCCCTGGTGCTCAAGGCCCACGGCCCCGGCCTGGTGCACAAGTCGGACGCGGGGGCGGTACGGCTGGGGCTGTCCGGACCGGCCGAGGCGGAGTCCGCCGCCGGCGAGATGCTGGCCGGACTCGTCTCGCGAGGCATCACGCCCGACGGGTTCCTGGTGGAGGAGCAGGCCGCGCCCGGGGTCGAGCTGATCGTCGGCGTGGTGCGCGACCCGGGTTTCGGCCCCGTCCTGCTCGCCGGGCTCGGTGGCGTGTGGACCGAGGTCATGCGCGACACCGCGCTCTGCCTCTGCCCCGCCTCCGAGGCCGACGCCCGGCGGATGCTCGCCTCGCTGCGCGGCGCGCCGCTGCTGCACGGCCACCGCGGCCGGCCCGCCGTGGACTCGGAGGCCCTGGTCGGGCTGCTGCTCGCGATCGGCGGGTCCGGAGGGCTGTGGGAACGGCTGGATCTCGGCGAGTTCGAACTCAACCCGGTGATCGCCACCGAGGAGGGCGTGGTCGCGGTGGACGCGCGCTACCTTCCCGGCACGGCGGAGCCCACCGGGCCGGGGCCGGGAACCCCGGGACGGAACGGGTCCGGGCAGGACTTCACCGCGCTGTTCGAGCCCAGGGCGGTGGCCGTGGTGGGCGCGTCCGCGAGCAGGCCGAACTTCGGGAACATGTTCCTGGAGTTCTACAAGGCCACCGGCGTGCCGCTGGTCGCGGTACACCCGGAGGCGGACGAGATCAACGGTGTGCCCACGGTGCCGTCCCTCGCGGAGGCGGACGCCGACTACGCGCTGGTCGCCGTACCGGCCGACCGCTGCGCGGAGGTCGTACGCCATGCGAAGGGCGTCTCGTTCGTCCAGGTGATGAGCGGCGGGTTCGGCGAGGCCGGAGCCGCCGGGCTGGAGACCGACCTGGTCAGGGCGGCACGGGAGGCGGGGGCCCGGCTGCTCGGGCCGAACTGCATGGGCGTCTACAGCCCGCGCGGCGGGCAGACCTTCATCGGCGGCGAGCCGGGACCTCCGGGTCACGTGGCGCTGATCTCGCAGAGCGGCGGCCTGGCCGGAGAGGTGGTCAGGGTGGGCGAGCGGCGCGGGCTGGCGTTCAGCCGCGTGGCCACGGTCGGCAACTCCGCCGACGTGACCCCCGCCGAGTTGCTCGGCTGGCTCGGCGGTGACGAGCACACCTCGGTCGTCGGCATGTACCTGGAGGACCCCCGGGACGGCCACGCCCTCTTCGAGGCCCTGATGGCCGTACGCGGACGGCTCCCGGTCGTCCTGCTGGTGGGCGGCCGGAGCGGCCAGGGGCGCAGGGCGGCCGCCTCGCACACCGGCGGCATGGTCGGTGACGGCCGCGTCTGGCGGGCCCTGGCCGACCAGACCGGCGCCGTCCTGGTCGGCAGCCAGGACGACCTGATCGGCGCCCTGTCCTTCTTCCAGTCCCACGCCTCCAGGATCATCCCCCCCGGCGCGGGGCCGCCCCCTCCGGGGGCCGCGCGGGGGCCGCGGACGGGCCGCGACGGGGACGGCCTTCCCGCCGTCCTGGTGATCGGCCCGAGCGGCGGGGCGAGCGTGCTGGCGGCGGACGTCCTCGACGCGGCGGGGCTGGCGCTGGCGGCGCTGCCCGACGAGACGCGGGAGGTGCTGAAGGCCCTGGGCGCGGGGGCCGCCGGCACCTCTCCGGCCAATCCGCTGGAGGTCCCGGTGGGTCCGCGAGGCCGGCCGGAACTGGTCAGGGAGGTCATCGGGGCGATCGTGGCGCGCCGGCCGTACCCCGACGTCGTGGCGCACGTGAACGTGCAGAGCTTCTTCACCTTCGGAACCTCCGCCGACCCGCTCCACGCGTACGCGCACAACCTCGCCCGGGCGCAGCGGGACCTGCCGGGAACCAGGATCACCCTGGTCACCAGGAACGGCGAGTGCGCGCCGCCCGGGGTCGAGGACGAGGTCCGCGCGATCGCCGCCGGCGCGGGAATCCCCGTCTACCGCTCGATGGAGGCGGCCGCCGTGGCCGTCGCCGCCGCCGCACGTTTCATCCGAGGAGCTTGACATGGGTCTTCTGGACGGCAAGGTCGCGCTGGTCACCGGTGGCGCCAGGGGCATGGGCGAATCCCATGTACGGCTGTTCCTGCAGGAGGGGGCGCGGGTCGTCTTCGGCGACGTGCTCGACGAGGAGGGCAAGGCGCTCGCGGAGGAGACCGGGGCGCTCTTCGTCCACCAGGACGTGACCAGCCCCGAGGACTGGGAGCGCGCGGTCGGCGCCGCCGTCGACACCTACGGCAAACTCGATGTCCTGGTCAACAATGCCGGAATCCTGAAATTTCGTCGGATCGAGGATATGGCGCTGGAGGAGTTCGAGCGCGTCCTCGACGTCAACCTCAAGGGCACCTGGCTCGGGATCAAGTCCGTCATCGAGCCGATGAGGGCCGCCGGCCGGGGCTCGATCGTGAACATCTCCTCGGTCGAGGGCTTCATCGGCGCCGAGGGCATGTCCGCCTACTCCGCCTCCAAGTTCGGCGTACGCGGGGTGACCAAGGCCGCGGCCCGCGAGCTCGCCCAGTTCAAGATCCGGGTGAACTCCGTGCACCCGGGCGCGATCAACACCTCCATGGTGCTGGATCCGGAGATCATCGCCAGGGTGGACGCGGAGGCGTTCATGAAGTCCATGGTCATCAAGCGTTTCGCCAAGCCTGTCGAGGTGTCCCACGTGGTGGCCTTCCTCTCCTCGGACCGGGCGAGCTACTGCACCGGTAGCGAGTTCACGGTGGACGGCGGCCTGCTGACCGGCGCGGGCTACTGATCCACCGGCGCCCACCCGGCCACGGTCACGGCGCGTACAGGGGCGAACCCCCCTGCGCATAATGTGGATGGTGCCGGCCGGACCCGAACCTGTGACGGTTCACCTGCCGAGGCCGGCGTGAGGCGCTGATGGATGAGGTGGCACCGGCCACCCCGAAACGGTGGCGGACACCGGGGCTGCCACCCGAGGTGACCAGTTTCGTAGGACGTCGGCATGAGGTGGCCGAGGTCAAGCGCCTGCTGTCCAGAGCCCGCGTGGTGACCCTCACCGGCCCCGGCGGCGTCGGCAAGACCCGGCTGGCCCTGCGCGTCGCGGCCGACGTCCAGCGGGCCTTTCCCGACGGGGTGTGGCTGGTCGAGCTCGCCGGGCTGAAGGACCCCGAACTGCTCGGCACGTCGGTGGGCGAGGCCCTGTCGATCAGGGACACCTCGCCCCGCCCTCCGGTGGAGATGGTCGTCGAGCACCTCAGGAAGAAGCACGCGCTGCTGATCCTCGACAACTGCGAGCACCTCCTGCGGGACTGCGCCGTGCTGGTGGAGATCCTGGTGCACTCGGCCCCCGCCCTGCGGATCCTCACCACCAGCCGGCAGGCGCTGGGCATCGCCGCCGAGCAGACACTGGCCGTGCCGACGCTGCCGTTGCCGCCGCCGGCACCCGACTCCGACCGTCCGAGACTGCCCGCCGAGCCCGCCACGCAGTCCGAGGCGG
Source organism: Streptosporangium sp. NPDC049644 (assembly GCF_040675205.1). Lineage (NCBI taxonomy): Bacteria > Bacillati > Actinomycetota > Actinomycetes > Streptosporangiales > Streptosporangiaceae > Streptosporangium > Streptosporangium sp. NPDC049644. The sequence goes on from NZ_JBFAOJ010000038.1 coordinate 46,586, forward strand.
TACGGCTGTTCGCCGAGCGGGCCTGCGCCGTCCTACCGGATTTCACGGTCACCGAGACCAACCGGCCCGCCGTGGAGCAGATCTGCCGCAGGCTGGACGGCATCCCGCTGGCGATCGAGCTGGCGGCCGCGCGGTTGCGCGCGCTCTCTCCCGAGGAGTTGCTGGCCAGGCTGGACGACCGGTTCCGGCTGCTCACCGGTGGTTCGCCCACCACGCTGCCCCGCCAGCAGACACTGCGCGCGCTGATCGACTGGAGCTACGCCCTCTGCACGGAGAAGGAGCAGCTGCTGTGGGCGCGCGTCTCGGTGTTCGCCGACGGCCTGGACCTCGAGGCGGCCGAGGCGGTCTGCTCGGGGGACGGCATCGATCGCGAGGAGGTGATCGACCTGGTGATCGGGCTGGTGGGCAAGTCCGTCCTGATCAAGGAGGATTCCCCCGCCACCCCGTCGGTGACCCGCTACCGGCTGCTGGAGACGATCCGGCAGTACGGCCGGGAGCGGCTCGTGGACCTGGGACAGGAGACCGCGCTCCGGCGGCTGCACCGCGACCACTACCGGCGGCTGTCCGCGGAGGCGTACGCGCAGCGGTTCGGCCCGTTCCAGGTGGCCTGGTTCGGCAGGTTGAACCTCGAACACGCCAACCTGCGCACCGCGCTGGAGTACTGCTTCACCGACCCCGAGGGGATCCACACCGCCCTGGGCATGGCCACCGACCTGCTCTACCACTGGATCACGAGCCACTATCTCAGCGAGGGACGCCACTGGCTGGACCGGAGCCTGCCGGCCGTCACCGGGCCCGACGAGATCCGGGGCCGGGCGCTGTGGTCCGACAGCTGGCTGGCCATCATCCAGGCCGACGTCACCGCCGCTGCGGCGATGCTGGAGGAGGCCCGGGCGCTGGGAGACCGGCCCGGACACGAGCCGATCCTGGGCTATGTCGCGCTCTACTCGGGGATGATCGCCATGTCCCGGGGGGACATCGGCGCCGCGATCGAGCTCTACCGGGAGGCGGCGGCGCGTCACCGGGCCGACGACGACCCGACGGGCCTGGCCCTGACGCTCATCCGGCTCTGCCTCGCCCACTCCTTCCTGGGCGACTGGGAGAGTTCCGTCTCCGCGGGCGAGGAGTGCCTCGCGCTCTGCGAAGCCCACGGGGAGGGCTGGCACCGGGCCTACGCGATGATGGCGCTCGGCATCGGGGTCTGGTCCCGGGGCGACGCCCGGCGCGCGATCGAGCTGGAGAAGGAGAGCCTGAGGTTCAACCGCTCGCTCGACGATCTGCTGGGCATCGGCGTCAACCTGGAGGTGCTGGCCTGGATCGCCGCCGCGGAGGGAGACCACCGGCGGGCGGCCGTACTGCTGGGGATCCTGGAGCCGATCTGGCAGGCGGTCGGGGCACCGATGTCCGGGTTCGGACACCTCATGCACTACCACGACGAGTGCGAGGCACGTACGCGTGAGGCCCTCGGGAAAGCCGCCTTCGACACGACCGTCAGGCGGGGCGCGAAGCTGCCCTGCGACGAGGCGCTGGCCTTCGCCCTGGACGAGGGCAACCGCCCCGGCAGGCATCCCGGCAGGGCCGAGCCGTCGCCGTCGCCGTCCCCGCTGACCCGCAGGGAGACCGAGATCGCCCAGCTCGTCGCCCGGGGACTGAGCAACAAGGAGATCGCGGCCTCGTTGACGATCGCCCAGCGCACCGCGGAGGGGCACATCGAACACATCATGACCAAACTGGGCTTCCACTCCCGGGCCCAGATCGCCGTCTGGATCGGCGAGCGCAACCGCGACACGGACGGAAGCCATCCCCCCGGCACCTGACGGGCGGAGGGGGACGCCGGAGCCGACGAGTGCGGCGATCTCGTCGGCTCCGGCGGAGGGCGGAGGGCGAGTCGGGGGACTCGGCCTCCGCTCTTCGGAGGTGGTACGTGGGTTCGGCTCCCGGCGGGGGCGACCGGCGCGTATGGCGGGCGCGGTCAGCGCTCGGCGGCGTGCGCGGGGAGCTCGAACCAGACGGCCTTGCCGTCACAGGTGCGGTCGCTACCCCAGCAGCAGGAGAGCAGGTCGATCAGGTACAGCCCGCGGCCCCGCTCGTCGTCCTCGCGCGCCTGGTACACCCGGATCGGGGAGGGGTCCGTGTCCGCGTCCTCGACCTCGCAGCGCAGCAGGCCGTCCTCGAAGGAGAGGGCGAGCCTGATGGTCCCCCGCGAGTGGTGCAACGCGTTGGTGACCAGCTCGCTGACGAGCAGCTCGGCGACCGTGCTGTGCTCCTCCCGCAGGCCCCAGTCCGCCAGGCAGGCGCGGGTCATCCGGCGTGCCCGGGGCACGGACGACGACTCGGGCGTGAAGGAGAACGACGTCTCCTTCGCGTCCGGCCCCTCGGGGAGGGGGGCCATGGGCGCCACCTCGACCGGGTGCGGCCCGCACACGTGGTCGTCGCCGAAGGCGACCGGCCACGGCTGGGTGACCTGCTGGAGTGGCGTCCCCGGTCCCTGGCCGGTGGGAACGCGGACCGGACTCATGCCGCCTGCCTCATCGGAACGCGGTGAGCGGGCATGTCGTGGACGGGGGTGCTCCGCCCGTCCGGCAGGAGCGCCCCGGTGTCATCGAAGACCACGACGCCGTTGCAGAGCAGACCCCACCCCTGCTCGGGGTGGAAGGCCACGAGGGACGCGGCTTCGTGATCGGGGGCGCTTGCGAGAGGACATCGCGGCTGATGCTGACACATGGCTCGTACCTTTGATCCTTCATTGGTTGCAGTTGAGCCTTCGATGTGACGAGCATCCCTCAGCACCAATCCCGTCATATCGGGATAAATACCCATATCCATACCCATTTCGCCGATGGTAAAGAGGTCGGCCCTCGGCAGGGAGGATGGTCAACAGGGTCGATCCGCACGGAGACAGGCGCTCCCAGCGCCGGTTGCGGACGCCCTGTAGATCTTTTCGCCAGATGGTCTACCCGCGAAAGATCGCATGAAAGCCCCCCGACGTCGCTCTTTGTCTAGGTATACGACGTCGAGTGACTTTGCACGCGCTTTGGACTGTCGTGACCTATCCTTGGGGCCGGGTAACCTCCCTCGTCACGGAAGACAACCGGCCAGTGGTGCCGCCGCACGCGTCTCGCCCGTCCCTCGGGAGGCTCGCGTGAACACGCCGTCGCTCAACCCCGTCTCCCGGCAGCCAGGTCGCAAGGCGGAGCGACCATGCCCGCATGGCCGCCGGGGGCCCCTGAAACCTCATATGACCCCTGAGATGCAGAAGTTCATCAAGCTGCTGGAGAGCCAGCTCGGATACTCCGAGAAGAGCGGCGGCTACACCAAGTTCGGCGACTGGTACGGCAGGACCGTCGAGTTCGACGCCGACTACACCGCCGCCCCCTGGTGCGACATGTACCTCTCCTGGGCGGCCGCCAAGCTGGGCTACGAGGAGTGGATCGGCCAGTTCGCCTACACCGTCTACCACGCCCGGTGGTTCCGCCAGCAGGACGCCTGGGGCACCACTCCCAAGCCCGGAGCCATCGTCTTCTTCGACTGGAACGGTTCGAAGAGGATCGACGGCATCGACCACGTGGGGATCGTCACCCGGGTCGAGGGGAACAGGATCCACACGATCGAGGGCAACATCGACGGTGGGATCGCCAAGCGCAAGGAGCGCGACACCGGCAAGGTCGTCGGCTACGGGTACCCGGAGAAGATCAAGGCCCGGCTGGACCGGGAGGCCACCGAGAAGCAGATGGTTCTCGATCCCGCCGCCGCCGCCGCCACCGCGAGCGGCGGGGGCGGGGGAAACCTGGTGGCGATCGATCCGGGGCCCGACCTGCTCGACCTGGTCCCCGCCCCCGTCCCCGCGAGAAAGACCCCGGCGTCCGCGGGCCCCGGCAAGACCGGGCAGACCCCCGGGCACGCCACCGGGCCGATCGCCGGAAACGGCCGGGAGTCCACCTCGGGGAGCCGCGGCGAGACCGCCTCGGGAAACGACGGCAGGACCGTCTCGGGGAACGGCGACGGGGCCGCCGCGTCGCGGCAGAGCGGCACCGCGAACACCTCGGACGGTGACCGGGCGGCCGCCGGAACGCCCGGTCAGGCCCGGCCCCGTACCTCGCCGGGCAAGCACGCCAAGCCCGCCACCGCCGACACCAGCGCGCTCGCCGTCTCGCCGACCGCCACCGTCCGTGACCTCACCGTGCATCCCCCGGAGCTCGGCAGCCCCGCCGTGCTCGCGCCGGTGCTGCTCGCCGCGGCGGCGATCATCGCGCACGCCAGGGCCAAGCAGTCGAGGGTACGGCTCGCGCCTGCCGCCGGGCGCACCGCGCCGGTCACCCCGTCCCGCAGGGCTCCGGGCCGCCGCCGCGCCTCGGGGCGGACCGGTACCCCCGCCCGGACCGGCACCGCCGGCCGTTCCAGCGCGCCCTACCGGGGCAGGCGTCGGTCGCGCGAGCGGCCCGTGGTGGAGTCGTCCACCTTCGTGCAGGACGCCCCGCTGCGGGGCCGCCGCCACCGCCGGGCCGACTCCGTGATCACCACCACCATCCCGGCCACCCCGGCCCACTCCGCCCGTCCCGCCCGCTCCACCATGCCCGCGCACCTGGCCACCGGCCCGAGAACGGCCACCGTCTCCGCCTCCCTCCCCGTGACCCGAGGCGCCCGGACCGGCCAGAGCGGTCCCGCCACCCTGGCCGGTCCCCTCACCTCACCCGCCGAACCAGGCGACGTCCTGGTGCACAGCGGCTACCGGGGACGCCGCCGCAGGACAGGGGTGCCGGCCTAGGGACCCGACGGGTCTAGAAATGGTCGGCGGCGAAGGCGGCCAGCGCGGCCACGGCGTCGCGGCTGCGTCGCCAGGGGCGGACGATCATGCGGTCCACGCCGAGCCTCTCCCAGCGCGGGATCTCGGCGGGACCGCCGAGCTCGTAGGCGTGCGCGGTGACCGAGAAGGGGCGGTCGTCGCGGAGCGCGGCGAGCCTGTCGAGCTGCGGGCGGATCGTCTCCAGGGAGTGCGGCATGCTGATCCAGCCGTCGCAGAGCCGGGCGGCCCGCCGCAGGGCCGCGCCCGACTCGCCCCCGGCGAGGATCGGCAGCCGCTCCTGGACCGGTTTGGGCTCGAACGCGACCTCGGGGAAGTGGTAGAAGCGTCCCGAGTGCGCGACGACCGGCTCGGACCAGAGCCGCCGGGTCACCTCGATCGCCTCGTCCAGGCGCGGGCCCCGGGTCGCGAAGTCCACCCCGGCCGCCAGCCACTCCCCCTCGTACCAACCGGCGCCGACCCCGCAGATCGCCCGCCCTCCCGAGACCCTGTCCAGGGTGGCGAAGGCGCGGGCGGAGGCGAAGGGATGCCGCAGCGCGTAGAGGTGCACGGCGGTGCCGAGCCGTACCCGCGAGGTCAGCCCGGCCAGCCAGCACAGGTAGGCGGGGGCGTCGAAGAGCGGGGTGGCCGGGGAGATGCCCGGCCTGTCGGTTCCCGGATAGACGGCCAGCGACAGGTCGGTGGTGAACACCAGGTGCTCGGGCAGCCAGACCGACTCGAACCCCAGTTCGTCGGCGGCGACCGCGACGTCCCGCCACGCGTCCGGATGGATCAGCCCCAGCGGGACCCCGAACCTCACGACGCCTCCCACGGCGGCCGGCCCCGCCCATGACCGGCCGGGACCTCCCGGCTCACGGCCACCTCACCGGTCCGGCGGAACCGAGGATCTCGGCTCTCAGCCGGGACCGGTGCAGGGCGGTGCCGCCGTAGGCGGCGGAGAGGGACCACACCCGGGCGAGCCACAGGTGCAGGTCGAGCTCCTCGGTGTAGCCGATCGCGCCGTGTACCTGAAGCGCGGTCCTGGCGGCCAGTTCGGCGGCCTCTCCCGCGGCGGCCTTGGCCGCGGCGACGTCCCGGCCGGCGGTCGGCAACTCCCTGTCCACCGCGAAGGCCGCGGCGTAGACCAGCGGCGCGGCGAACTCGACGGCCACCGCCACGTCGGCGAGCAGGTGCTTGACCGCCTGGAAGGCCCCGATCCGGACACCGAACTGCCTGCGGGTCAGCGCGTGGCCGACGCTCGTCTCCAGCAGATGCCTGGCCGCCCCGACCAGCTGGGCGGCGACCGCCACGGTGACCGCGCGGACCGCGGGGGCCACCGGGGCCGTGAGCCGGGTCACACCGTCGGACCCCACACCGGATTCCGCGTCGAAGTCCACCGCGAACAGCCTTCTGCTCCGATCGACCCCCGGCTGGGGCGTGAGCCGCGCCCGCCCCGGCGTCACCGCGTACGGAACACCGTCGCGCTCGACGACCAGCAGGTCCGCCAGGTCCGCGTCGGGAGAGTAGACCTGGTCGCCGATGCGCACGCTCACCCGCAGCGAGCCCGCGGCGAGCTTGCCCAGCACCGGGTCGCCGGCCAGCAGCACGGGGGCCGCCACCGCCGTCTCGGCCACCGGGCCGGGGAGCGCGACCCTGCCCGTCTCCTCGAAGGCGAGCACCGCGTCGAGGAGTCCCAGCCCGAGGCCGTCGTGTTCCTCGGGGACCAGCAGCCCGAACAGTCCGATCTCGGCGAGCCGTGACCAGGCGGGGGTCCGCTCCGTCCGCGCGGCCCGAGCCGGGCAGTGCGCGGCGAGTACCTCCCTGACCGTGGCGGCCAGTGCGAGCTGGTCATCGGTGAAGGCGAAGTTCATCGTGGAAGCCCCAGGACGCGTTCGGCGATGATGTTGCGCTGGATCTCGTTGGTGCCCGCGTAGATCGGTCCGGCCAGGGAGAACAGGAAGCCGTCCAGCCAGCGCCCGCCGTCCTCGGCCTCGGGGGCGGCGCCGTCCAGAAGGCCGCGCTCGCCGAGTAGCCGCAGGGCGAGGGTGTGCATGCGCACGTCCAGTTCGGACCAGAAGACCTTGCCCATGCTGGAGGCGGAGCCGATCTCCTCCCCGGCCGCCAGACGGCGGGCGGTGCCGAAGGTGTGCAGGCGGTAGGCCTCGGCGTCCAGCCAGGCGCGGGCGACCTGATCGGCCAGGGCGGGATCGACGCCACCCGAGCGGGCCAGCCGGACCAGCCGGTCGGCCGTGGCCGTGAACCGGCCGGGGCTGCGCAGGGTGAGGCCCCGCTCCGAGGAGGTGGTCGCCATCGCGATCCGCCAGCCCTCACCGGGGGCGCCGAGCACCAGGTCGTCGGGGACCTCGACGCCGTCGAAGAACAGTTCGGCGAACCCGTGCTCGCCGTCGAGCTGGGCGATGGGCCGTACGGTGACGTCGGCCAGCGGGAACATGAAGTAGGTCAGGCCCCGGTGCCTGGCCGAGGCGGGGTCGGTCCGGAACAGGCCGAAGCCCCAGCCCGCGTAGCAGGCCCGGGAGCTCCAGGTCTTCTGCCCGTACAGCCGCCAGCCGCCCTCCACCCGCTCCGCGCGGGACCGCAGGGCGGCCAGGTCACTGCCCGCCTCGGGCTCGGACCAGGCCTGCGCCCAGACCTCGTCGGCCCTGGCCATCGGGGGCAGGAAACGCTCCCGCTGCTCCGCCGTGCCGTACGAGAAGATCGTGGGGGCCAGCAGGAAGATGCCGTTCTGGCCGACCCTGCCGGGGGCGCCCGCCGCCCAGTACTCCTCCTCGAAGATCAGCCACTCGACCAGGCTCGCCCCCCGCCCGCCGTACTCGACGGGCCAGGAGACCACCGACAGCCTGTCGGCCGCGAGCAGGCGCTCCCACTCGCGATGCGCCTCGAAGCCCTCCCTCGTGTCCATCGAGGGCAGCGGGGCTGCCGGGACATGCCTGGCCAGCCAGTCCCGCACCTCGGCCCGGAATTCCCGCTCCGCGGGGGTGAAGTCCAGATCCACTACACCAACCTAGCGCACGCTTGGGTAGGCGTACAGCGGGCCGTACCGCGAAAGGCCCGGAGCGGTGGTCCGCTCCGGGCCTCGGCACCCGAACTCCGCCCCTCGCCCGAAGGGCTGTGTTCGAGTGATCGCCCGGCGTCACCCGTCCGAACGCCGCCTGGACGCCGTTGTCCGGACGCCGTTGTCCGGACGACCGTCCGGCGCGTTCGGGCAGGTGACACCGATTCCGCCCGGGCGAGCGCCGCCGGCACCCCCCAGGGATGCGGCTCCACCCGGGCGGACGTGCTCAGCGCTGCTCGGGCGGGCGCTGCCCCATGTTCCGGCGCAGCTGCTCCAGCTCCGCCTCCAGACCCGCGATCCGGGTGTTCGCCCCGGGTCCCTGAGCCCCCTGCTGGGGCTGTGGCTGGCCGTACGGCGACTGCGGGCGGACCGCCCGGGTCTCTCCCTGCCCCGCCGGGAGCGGGTAGGGCGGCCGCTGCTGGTACTGCTGCGGCGCACCGTACGGCTGCCCCTGCTGGCCGTACTGCGGCTGGCCGTACTGCGGCTGGCCGCCCGGCAACTGCGCCGGGTAGCCGGGCTGCCCCCCGTACGGAGCGGGCGGGAAGGAGGCCGGTCCCCCGCTACGGCGCTTGCCCCTGGCGACCGCGACGATCGTGCCGATCACGAACGCGGCGACCAGGCCACCGCCGCCCCAGAGCAGCCACGGCAGGATCGGGGTGCCGCTCTCGTCCTTGCCCGCGGTGATGGCCTGCTGGGAGTCGCTGATGTACTTGGCGACGTACGGGTGGTTCGGCTGCAGTGCCTGCACCTCGCGGAACTTGGGCAGCGCGTCGGAGTACTTGTTCTGGAAGAACAGGTCGAGCGCCTCGTTGTAGGCCTTCGTGGTCGTCGACTCGGCCGGCTTGATGTTCTTCTCGTTCAGCTTCTCCTTGACGATGCTGACCGGCAGCACGAAGCTCTCACCCTCGGTGGAACCGCCGTCCTGCTGGATCAGGCCGCCGACCAGGATGCCGATGACCTTACCGTCCTTGCTGAACACCGGACCGCCGGAGTTGCCCGGGTAGGAGGGCGCCTGGGTCTGGATGTACGGCACCCCCTCGGGGGTCTGGCGGCTGGCGTTGTAGGGGCCCTCGGTGAACGCCGGGTCGAGCTTGGACTCAAGGTTGAAGATCGAGGTCTGCGTCACGGTGCCGGGGAACCCGCTGATGTAGAGGGTGTCGCCGACGCGCACGTCCGAGTCCTCGCCCAGCGGCACGGTCGGCAGGTTGTTCTGCCCGTTGGCCTTGAGGATCGCGACGTCCTTGCCCGGGTAGACCGTGCCCTTGGCGACCAGCTCGATCGGCACCGTCTTGGTGGTCTTGTCGACGCCGCCGCCCGGCAGGCTCTGCAGCAGCGAGAGCGAGCTCTGGACATTGCGGATCTTGATGTTGTCCGCGTTCCAGATCTGGAAGATCTTCGTCGCGGTCCGGAGGATCTCCTCGTCGGAGGCGATGTCGCCGAGGCTGGCGACCAGGTCCGCGGCGTCCTTCTCATTGATCTTCGTGAGCGCCTGGGCCGCGAAGGTCTGGGCCAGCTCGGCGTCCTCCTGGCCGACACAGTGCGCCGCGGTCACCATGTAGCCGTCCGGCGTGACCCACCAGCCGGTGCACAGCCCGCCCGCCGTCGCCTCGACGACCCGCTCCTGCCCGCCGGGCGAGAAGTAGCGGCCCGGGTCCTTGGCCATCTGCTGCACGACCCAGCGGTAGATGCTGTTCTCGTCGGAGGAGATCTTGCCGCTCTGCACGGCGTTGATCCCCTGCTGGGTCAGGGTCCTGATCGCCTCCAGGTTCGCCTCGGGCGTCGGCACGGCCACGTCCGCCGTGTAGGACACCGAGGTCAGCTGGACGGACGGGTGCGTCCTGGCGGCCAGCCACGTCCCGACGGGGACGTCGACCTCTTTGGGTTTGGCCACCGCTGTACCCGGCAGTGCCAGCGTGCTCGCCAGCACCAGGCCCGCGACGGCGCTGATTCTTCCCCACATCTTCGTACTCTCCCCAAAACTTGCTTCCCGAGGCGAGAGCATGACGGGGAGCACTTGGGGAGTACTTGGAAGCCACTGGTAGATCGCCGAAAACGTCCGACGACGTGCTGGAAACCTCCCGGCGCGCAAAGGGGCGGGACGGCCCCGCGCCGGTAAGCGATCAAGGTATGGGTGAGTATATGCCCACAACGGCGAGTGCCGAATCCGTATGCGGCGCGCGGCCCCCGATCGCCCCGGAATCCCACCCGCGCCGCGCCCGGCGAGTACGGACGAACACCTCCCGGCCGAGGCCGGCGCTCGGTCGGACGTTCATCCACATCCTCACCGTCAGCCGAGGTAGGCGGCACGGACCACGGGATCCTCGCGGATCTCGGCGGGGGCGCCCGAGGCGATGACGTGGCCGAGGTCGAGGACGACGAGACGGTCGCAGGTGCCCATCACGAATCCCATGTCATGTTCGACCAGCAGGATCGTCGTCTCCAACGCCCCGATGACCTCCTCGATACGAGCGGTCTGGTCGGCGTCGAGACCGGACGTGGGCTCGTCGAGCAGCAGCAGGGACGGCGCGTCCGCGAGGGCACGGGCCAGCTCGACCAGGCGTCGCGCCCCGGCGGGCAGTGCCGCCGCGTAGGCGTCGCGCAGCCCGTTCAGCCCGCAGAGCTCCAGCACCTCGTCCACCCGCTCCCCGCGTGCCCGCTCCAGCCTCCGGCGTCCCCGCCAGCCGACCAGGTCGGCCGGGAGCCCGCCTCCCCCGCCTCTCCACTCCATCGCGGCCAGCACGTTGTCCGCCACGGTCAGCCGGCCGAACACCTGGGTCCGCTGGAAGGTACGGCGCAGCCCGGCACGCGCCCGCCGCACCGCCGAAGTCCCCGTGCTCTCGCGGCCCATCACCGAGACGGAACCCGAGGTCGGCCGGCGCAGTCCGGAGATCACGTCGAACAGCGTGGTCTTACCCGCCCCGTTGGGCCCGATCACCCCGCAGACCTGGCCCGCCGGCACCTCGAAGGAGACGTCGGTGAGCGCGTGGACGCCCCCGAAGGAGACCGATACGGCCTCGACCCGCAACGCCGCGCTCATCACCACTCCGTCTCCCATGTCACGACACCCCCAGATAGGCGGCGGTGAGCCTGGCGTCGTCCACCTCGGCCCGGGGGCCGGTCCAGGTGACCCTGCCCAGGCGCATGAACGCGACGGTGTCGGCGAGTTCGAGCACCGAGGTGGCCTTCTCCTCCACCAGGAGCAGCGCGACGCCGCGCTCGCGCAGCTCGGCGAAGACCTCGAAGAGCTGCTCGACGACGAGCGGCGCCAGGCCGAGCGAGGGTTCGTCGGCGATCAGTACCCGAGGCGGCCTGACCAGGGCGGGAGCCAGGGTGAGCAGTTGCTGCTCGCCACCGGAGAGTGCCCCGGCGGCAAGCCCTCGGCGCCTGGCGAGTTGCGGCAGCCGCTCGTAGACGGGACCGGGATCGGCGAGCCAGGTCCGCAGGTTCTCGTCCACGGTCAGCCCGGGGAAGACACCGCGCCCCTCGGGTGCGAGCAGCACGCCTTCCCGCGCGCGGCGGTGGGCGGGCCGGGAGGTCACGTCGGTCCCGTCCAGGACCACCCGCCCCGCCGTCACCCGGAGATCCCCCGCGGCGACCGCGCAGGTGGTGGACTTGCCCGCGCCGTTCGCGCCGAGCAGCGCCACCACCTCTCCCGGCCGTACCGCGAGGTCCACCCCGCGCAGCACCGTGACGTCCCCGTATCCGGCGACCACGCCCTCCAGCCGGAACAGCGCGTCCTCGACGGCCGGTGTCCGCGGCGGCGCGGTGGCCGTGGGGCGGCCGGTCCCGTTCGTCGCCTTCACCGCCTTCACCGCCTTCACCGCCGGGGCGACACCCTCGCGCGCGGGTGTCTCGCGCCGGAGGGCCGCGGCGCGGTCGCCGCGCGTGCGGCGGCGGTGGCGGGCCTCGCCCAGCTGGGCGAGCACTCCGTCCGGATGCCTGGCCAGGATCATCCCGCCGGCCCCGAAGAGGATCGCCCCGACGTGCGCGGAGACGTGCCACCCGGCCAGCAGCTCGGGGAAGATCGCGGCGATCAGCCCGCCGAGCACCGCGCCGCCGATCCTGCGGACGCCCTGCAGGACCACCACGGCCAGCCAGACGAAACCCGAGAAGGCCGGCAGGTCGGTGGCCGTCACCGACCCCTTGGAGATCGCGAACAGCACTCCGCCCAGCCCCGCGATCCCGGAGGCCAGGGCAAAGAGCATGATCTTGGTACGGGGTGCCGAGATGCCGGAGGTGGTCGCGGCGGCGGGCGCGGAGCGGACCGCCAGGACCGCCCGGCCCGAGGCCGACCGCTCCAGGTTCCGAACCAGGAGCCCGACCAGCCCGATCAGGGCCAGCAGCAGCAGGACCCGTACCCGGGGGTCGGTGGTGTCGGCGAGCCCCAGTCCGAGGGCGGGCAGCGGCCAGCCGATCGTGCCGTTGCTGAACTCGTCGATCTGGAAGAGCACCTGGTCGGCGAGGAGGGCGAGGGCGAGCGTGGCCAGGGTGAGGATCCGGCCGCCCAGCCGGAGGGCGGGCAACGCGACGAGCACGCCGACCGCCGTCGCACCGAGTACCCCCAGCAGGATCGCCACCGGCAGGGGCAGACCGGAGGAGAACGCCCAGCCGCAGGTGAGCGCGGCCATCGAGGCGAAGGACGCCTGCGCGAGGTTGACCATGCCGCCGATGCCGGTGACGACCACGAACGAGCAGAAGATCAGCGCGAGGACGAGCCCCTGGGCCACCACGCTCACGTAGAAGTCGTCGGCCGGGCGGGTGAGGGTCCAGGCCAGCAACGCGACCAGGCCGAGCGCCCACGGCAGGCGCCGCCGCCACGGCGGCAGGTCGGCCAGGTGGTCGGGGGGCGGGGCGTCCTCGGCGGCGGACCCCGCGATGCGGTCCCTGGACCGGTTGAGCAGGATCAGCCCGACGAACAGCAGGATCACCGGTACCGCCGTGCGCAGTCCGGTGACGTCCTCGGCGAAGTCCGCGTACCCCGCGACCAGGTTCTGCACCACGCCGAGCCCGAGCCCGGCCGCGAACGTCCACGGGATCGACCTGAGCCGGCCGAACACCGCGGCCGTCGCCGAGACGAACAGCATCACGGTGAACGCGGTGGAGTCCAGGCCCAGGGTCGAGACCGCCAGCACCCCGGCGAGCCCGGCGAGTGTCGAGCTGAGCGTCCAGGCCATGGCCGAGGAGGCGTCGACGTCGATCCCGCGCAGGGTGGCCAGCCCGCGACAGTCCACCGAGGCGCGCATCCTCAGGCCGTACGGCGTGTGCCGCATGAAGACCCACAGCCCCGCGGCGGCCAGTACCGCGAAGGCGAAGGTGATGAGCTGGTCGGAATCGAGATGGACGCCGCCGAAGGCGTAGGTGACCGCCGGATAGGGGCCCAGGCCGCGCGGCAGCGAGGTCGCGTCGGCACGCGGCAGCCCGAGCGGCTCGGCGACCAGGTCGACGACCAGCAGCCCGAGTGCCGGGAGCGCGATCGTCAGGCCGATGGTCCCGACGATCTGCGCCGTCTCCCCCGCCTGGGCGAGGCCCCGGAACATGACCCTGTGCAGCAGGTAGCCGAGCAGCGGCGCGAAGAGCGCCACCGCGACCGTCCCGGCCGCCCAGGCGGGCAGCCCGAGACCCACGTTGAGTTCGAAGTACAGCAGCGCGGCCAGGAACCCGATGGCCCCGTGAGCGAAGTTGAACACGCCCGTCGCCGCGTAGGACAGGGTCAGCCCCGAGGCCATGACCGCGAAGACGGCTCCGGTGACGAGGCCGCTGAGGATGTAACCAACAAGCTCGGACATAAGGGCCTTCACCCCGGAATTTCGCGCCTGGTTGCTGACTGCTCACGGGTGTGACCCGTTCGCCTACGGGACCGGTGAGGCCGGCCTTCGCGCGGGCCGGGGCCGCTCCCCGAAGAGGACGACGGCCGGATGGCGGGGGGTGCCCCCGGCTCGCCGCTCACGTGGCCCGCCAGACGCGTGAGCGGCAAGCCCGCGCCCGCTATCTCAGCGGGACGTTGTCGAAGCACTTCATGTTCTTGGCCACCTTGAAGGCGCCCCCCTCCAGCTTGACCAGGGCGCCGCAGCCGTTGGGCTCGGTGTGGTCCTTGGGGTAACGGATCCGGCCGAAGCCGGGATTCCGGTAGTCGAAGGAGCCGTTGGCCGCGGCCAGGAATCTCTCCCTGGTCAGCTCCTTGCCGGTCTGCTCCAGGATCTTGAGGAAGATGTCGGCCGCCCAGTAGCCGATGGCCAGATGCTGGGTGAGCCGGGTCCCCGGTGCGGCCTTCTCCACGTCCGCCCTGAGCTGCGCGATCTCCGGGGCCTGCGACTCGAAGGGCTCGAACATGGGGGCCGCGATCACGCCTTCGAGCGCCTGGGCGATCGCCGGGTCCGCCAGGATCGCGGCGTCGTAGCTGGTCGCGTCGGAGATCAGCCCCTTGTAGCCCGCCTTCTTCAGCGCGCCGTACAGGCCGACGTTGAACTTGGTGCCGGCGATGATCGAGACCACCAGATCCGGCGGCCCGCCGTCGTCGGAGGTCATGATCTTGTTGACGTACGGGAGCCAGTCGGGCGGCGGGGCCGCGGCGGGCAGACCCGAGTTGAGGCCGACCAGTTCGAAGCCCGCGGCCTCGAAGGACTGCGAGATGGTCTTGCCCCCGTACTTGCTGCCGCTGGAGTCACTCGTCTGGACGTAGACGCTCTTGCCCGCCGAGCCGCCGATGAGCTCGGCCATCTGGTTGCCCCACCAGGTCTGCGAGCCCGCGCCCGGCTGCGGCGCCAGGCAGCCGTTGTAGCCGAAGCCCGTCTTCGTGCCGCACCACTGCGGCCCGGTGGCCCAGCCGAACCAAGGCACGCCCTGCTGCTCCAGGAAGGTCGCGCCGCCGAAGTTGGGCGCGTGCACGGGGACCAGCGCGAACACCCTGTCCTTCTGAACCAGCTTCTTGGCCGCCGCGTCGCCCTTGGCCGCGTCCTGGTTGTCGTCCTCGGCCCCGATGAACTCGATGGTGCGTCCGTGCACGCCACCGGCCTCGTTCGCGCGCTGGAACCTGGCCCTGGCCCCGATCTCCGCGTCCTTGGTGGAGTAGCCGCTCGCGCTGGTCTTGGTGAGCACTCCGCCCACCTTGACCGTCGTGGCGGTCACTCCCGCCGCCCCCTCGGAGCCACCGCCCCCCGCGGCCTTCTGCTCGGCCGCGCAGCCGCCTGCGGCGAGCGCCGCCGCGGCCACCAGGCCGATGAGTCGCACTGCCTGCCGTCTCATAGGTCGCTCCCTGCCGTGCCGTGCCGCGCGCACCCGACACAATTTGGCCTAGCGCTCGCTTGGTTTCGTCAGCGTAGATTTGGCATCCGGGGGTGTCAATGGAAGATCACCACACCCCCACACGGGCCACACACCCCCCGGAAGGCGGGAAGAGGCGGGCGGCGGCGTCCCGGCACGGTAGATAACCAAGCAATTGCTTGCTTATAATGCCGCTCCGGGCCAACGCGCGGAGCGCACGGGGCCCTCGGCTCGACGGGAGCGGACATGTTGATGCGTGCGGCCGTACTCACCGGGTTCGGCACGGCGCTGGAGGTACGCGAGGTCGAGATCGCCGATCCGGGACCCGGCGAGGTACGGGTACGGATCAAGGCGTCCGGCGTCTGCGGGTCCGACATCAAGGCGCTGGACGGCAAGAGCCCGGTGGTGCGACGGCTCCCCTTCGTACTCGGCCACGAGAGCGCCGGGATCGTGGAGAGCACCGGAGCCGGGGTGACCGGCGTCAGACCCGGTGACCATGTGATCATCGCGATGAACGGCGCCTGCGGGCGCTGCCGCAACTGCGGCGCCGGCCGGTTCCACCTGTGCGGCGGCCCCGCCAGGATGGCGGCCATCATGGGCACGATGCGCGACGGCGGCACCCGGATCACCGTGGACGGCGACGGCGCCAGAACGATGATCGGCATCGGCTCGTTCGCCGAGTACGCCGTGGTCAACGAGGCGATGTGCGTGCGGATCGCAGAGGACGCGCCGTTCGACACCATGTGCCTGCTGGCCTGCGGGGTGATCACCGGCGTCGGCGCGGTGCTGAACGTCGCGCGGGTCACCCCCGGCTCCAGCGTGCTGGTGGTCGGCTGCGGCGGGGTCGGGCTGAACGTCGTCCAGGGCGCCGTGCTGGCCGGGGCCACCACCGTCGTCGCCGCGGACGTGGCCGAACAGAAGCTGAAGCTGGCCGAGGAGTTCGGCGCCACCCACACGATCCTCGTCACCGACCTGCCCAAGCAGGTGGGCGAGATCGTCAGGGGCGGCGTGGACTACGCCTTCGACGTGACCGGCGTGGCCGGCGTGCTCGGCGCCGCCCTCGCCTCCACCCAGCCCGGCGGCACGACGGTGATGGTCGGCAGCCCGCCGCAGGGCGAGCCGCTCAGCGTCGAGCCGGGCCTGCTGTTCGCCTCCAGACGCCTGATGGGCACCCAGGGCGGCGACGCCGCCCCGATCAGGGACCTGCCCATGCTCGCCGAGCAGTACCTGCGCGGCCGTCTCGACCTCGACCGCCTGGTCAGCGAGCGCCTCCCGCTGGAGGAGATCAACGAGGCGATCCGGCACGTCCGCGAGGGGGCGGTGGCCCGCAGCGTCATCGTCTTCGACTGACCGCGCCGCCCTCGTGCACGATCCTCCCGGCCGCCGTCGCAGCTCAGCCGCGACCGGCGCCGACGAGTTCCCTGCTCGGCTCCTCGGCCTCCTCGTCCTCCTCCTGACCCTCGATGGAGAGGTTCGGCAGCAGGCGGTCCAGCCAGGCGGGGCACCACCAGTTGAACCTGCCGAGCAGGACCATGGTCGCCGGGACCAGCAGGCCCCTGATGACCGTGGCGTCCACCGCGATGGCCACCGCCAGGCCGACACCGAAGATCTTTACCATCGGGTCGGGGTAGGCGACGAACGCGACGAAGACCGAGACCATGATCAGGGCTGCGGAAGTGATCACCCGGCCGGTCGACCCCAGCCCCTCGGCCACCGCCCTGCGGTTGTCGCCGTGCCTCAGGTAAGCCTGCCGCACGGCGGTGAGCAGGAAGACCTCGTAGTCCATCGACAGGCCGAACAGGATCGCGAACAGCATCAGCGGGATGTAGCTGTCGATCGGCACCGTGAAGAAGAGCGTGCTCAGATAGGAGGCGTCCACATTGACCGGCGGGTCCATGCCGACCAGTCCGCTGCCCAGGCCCAGGGAGAAGACCAGCGAGAGCGCGCCGAACGCGGCCCCGAGCGAGATCAGGTTCATCACCGCGGCCTTGATCGCGACGACCGGCGAACGGAACGCCAGGAGCAGCAGCAGTGCGCTCAGCAGGACCACGACGCCGACGACCAGCGGGGTGCGTGCGGCGATCTTGGAATTGGCGTCGGCCATGCCCGCGACCTCACCGCCCACGTGCACCTTCGCCCCGTCGAGCTCGATCGCGCGGACCGCCTTGACCACCTCCAGCGCCCGGGGGTCGCTGGGGGCGTAGTCGGGGATCGCCTGGACCAGGGCCGCCGTGCCGCGCTCGTTGAGAACCGGGTCACCGACGTGGGCCATCCCTTCGACGTCCGCGACGCGGTCCTTCAGGTTCCGCAGTACGGCCGGGACGGGCTTGTCGTCGACGACCGGGGTCTCCAGATCCGCCACCACGACGAGCGGGCCGTTCATGCCGGGCCCGAAACCGGCCTGCAGCAGTTCGTAGGAGCGCCGCGCGTCGGTGCCGCGGTCGCCGTAGCCGTTGTCGAGCGTGCCCAGCTTGAGTCCCAGAGCGGGGGCGGCGAGCGCTCCCAGGAGCACGAGGCTGAGCGCGAGCACGCTCCAGGGACGCCTGGCCACCCAGTTGCCCAGCGAGCCCCAGCCGGAGGAGCCGTGGCTGCCCCGGCGCCCCATGAACGGCAGGCGGAACGCGTTGACCCGGTGCCCGAGCATCCCGAGCAGCGCGGGGACCAGCGTGACGGCGGTGAGCACCGCGCAGACCACCGAGATGCCGGTGATCCAGCCGAGCGTCTGCAGCATGGGGAAGTCGGCGAGCAGGAGCGCGCTGAGCGCGATGATCACCGTGCCGCCGGCGAACACCACCGCACCGCCGGAGCTGGCGACCACCCGGCGGATCGCCTCATGGGCCGGGACGCCGTCCGTCAGCAGCTTGCGGTGCCTGCTGAGCAGGAAGAGCGCGTAGTCGATACCGACGCCGAGGCCGATCATCGTCGCCAGGATCGGCGCCTGCTTGGGCACGTCCACCAGATGGCCGAGCAGGCCGATCGTGCCGAGCCCGGTCGCGATGCTGACCAGTGCGACGAAGATCGGAATCATCGCGGCGACCAGGGTGCCGAACGCGAACAGCAGAACCAGCAGCGCGCAGACCACTCCGATGATCTCGCTCGTCCCGGTCTTGATCTCCTTGTTCGCCGGGCTCGACGAGCCGGCGGGCACGACCTCCAGGCCCGCCGCCCGCGCGGGCTCGGCCGCCTCGACGAGGAGCTTGGCGGTCTCGGCCGTCTTGGTGGTGTCGTGCCCCTCAAGCTTGACCGCGATGAAACCGATCTCCAGGCTGGGCGCGATCCCGCCCGTCCGGGAGGGAGGGGTCACCTCCACCACGTGCGGGACCTTGCGGATCTGCGCCGCGGCACGTTCCACCGCGCTCTTCCTCGGCTCGGCGAGCAGGGAGCCGTCGGGAGAGTAGAGGACGAGCTGGACCGAACCGCCCATCTCGTAACCGGGGCCGAAACCGTCCTTCAGCAGGTCCACCGCCCGCTGGGCGTCGGTGCCGGGGAGGCTGGTGTCGTTGGTGGCCGGTCCGGGGAACAGCACCGAGCCCGCCATCAGCACTGCCGCGGCGACGACCCACAGCGCCAGCACCGCCTTGCCATGCCGCGCGCACCAACTCCCCAGCCGCCCCAGCAAACCAGACATTCGGTGACCGCCCTATTAAAGTCTGAAATGTGCCTGAAACGCCGTACTGTACGGCCGTACAGAACCTACGATACGAGAGTAGGCGCGCAAATTGGGAAACGCCCCCAATAGCGTGGGATTGAGACGATGACCACACTTGAGCATGGACACGACACGCGCGGCCGGATCCTCGACGCCGCTCGCCGACTGTTCGCCGAGCGCGGCTATGCGGCGACCTCGCTGGCCGACATCGCCGCGGCCGTCGGCCTGACGAAGACCGCCGTCGCCTACCACTTCCACCCCAAGGACCGGCTGGCCGCCGAACTGCTCGCCCCCGCCGCCGAGGACATCATGGTCCTGATCGAGAGCGACTTCGACGACGACCGCGCCTTCGTCGAGGCCCTGGTGACCTTCGTGGTCAGGTACCGGGCGATCATCCGGCTGATCATGGAGGACCTCGGCGGCGCCGACGACGCGCCACCCGGCTCCCCCGGCGAGATCATCCGTGCCTTCCGTGACGAGATCTACCACCGGCTGGCCGGCCCCGACCCCGACCCCGACCGCCGGGTCTGGGCCTGGGCCCTGCTGGGGTCGCTGCAGTACGGAGTGGTCAAGACGATCGACCTCCCCCAGGAGGATGTCAGGAAGATCCTGTTGACCACCGCCCTGGCCACCGTCTGACCGCCGCCTCGCCGCCCCGGGGCGCCCGTCGCCCCGGCCCGCCGTCATCCCGAGGGAGCCGCCTCCCCTGGTACGGGATCCGGCGAGTCGGGTGGGTCGGGAGGCGCGGCGGTCTCGCCCGGGCCGTGGCTCGGCCCAGGCCCCGGGCCCGGACCCGGGCCAGGCCCGCTCTGGCTCGCCACCCCGACCGTGATCACGACCGTCGCCCCCGGCCGGGCACACGTGCCCGGCGCCACGCTCTGCGCCAGCACCACACCGTCCTGGGCGTCGTCGGTGACCAGCCGCGCCCGGGTTCGTACCGCGAAACCCGCCCCGCCGAGCGTGTTCGAGGCATCGGCCGCGCTCTGGCCGGTGATCGACGGCACCGGAGCGCCGTGCCTGGAGACGACGAGCGCCACCGCGCTGCCCGGCGAGACGTGCTTGCCCGCACCGGGGGTGCTCGCCAGCACCCGCCCGGCCGGCTGGTCCGAGCAGCGCGTACTCACCCCCCCGGCGGCCAGCCCGGCCTGGGCGAGCGCCGCCTGGGCGGCACTCCTGGCGAGGCCGACCAGCGTGGGCACCTGGATCCCCGCGGAGACCTCCAGGTTGACCTTGCCCTTCCTCGGCAGCGTGGTCCCCGCCACCGGGTTGCTCGCGAGCACCTCTCCGACCGGCCGGTCGGAGCTGACCGCTCGGACGGTCCCGGCGACCAGCCCGGCCTGTTCGATCAGACGCGCCGCCCCGGAACGATCCAGCCCGACGAGAGCCGGCACGACCGTGGTGACCTCGGACGGCGGCAGCGGGGAGGATCTGACCCCCTCCGCGCGCGGAGGCTTGGCCGGGTTCGCCGGGAGGGGCCTGACCGGCGGGCTCGTCCTGCTCGCCTGCGGCGTCTCGGCCTGGGGACCGGCCTCCACCACCCGAACCGCCGGCGGTGCCGCCGCGCCTTTCGGGGTGACCCCGCTCAGTGCCGGGACCAGCACCCCCACCAGCACCGCGGCGCTCACCAGCAGCGCCCCGGAGACCGCCATCGACGCCCTGGTGGCCGCCCGCCCCGGGTGAGTGCGAGGCTCGTCGAAGTCCTCGCCTTCGGTGAGGTGCCCGCGCCCACCGGACATCGCCCGCCAGGCGGCCCCGGACGCGCGCGACCTTCCCGCGAGGCCCGACCCCCCGAAGGAGCCGGCGGGGCCGGACACCCCGGACGGGTCCGAGACGTCAGGCCCGCCGGAGCCGGCCCGCAGGGCGAGACCGCCGGGCACCGGAGGGGTCCGGGAGTCGAACACCGACCCGCGCCCGCCGTCGCCGAGCAGCGCGAGCAGCAACTCCCGGCTGCTGGGACGGTTACCGGGGTTCTTGTCCAGGCAGTCGACCACCAGCGCGCCGAGCAGCCCGTCGAGGCGCCCCAGCTGCGGGGCGGCGGTGAGGATCCGGTTCAGCACCGCCGCGATCGAGTCCTGGCCGAAGGGCGCCTGGGCGTTGGCCGCGAAACATATCGTGGCGCCCCAGGCGAAGACGTCGGCCGCCGGGTTGATCTCGGCGCCCTCCACCTGCTCGGGCGCCATGTAGGCCGGAGTGCCCGCACCGCGCCCGCTCTGGGTGGCCGCCGCGTCCAGCGCCCTGGCCAGCCCGAAGTCGATGACCCTCGGCCCGTCCGGACCGAGCAGCACGTTCTGCGGCTTGAAGTCGCGGTGCACGATCCCGGCCCGGTGGATGGCCGCGAGCGCGGTGGCCGTGCCGATGGCCAGACGCTCCAGCCTGCCTCCCTCGCGGGGCCCGCTGACCGCGACCTCACGGTGGAGCGACGGGCCGTCGACGTACTCGCTGACGATGTAGGGCCGGTCGCGGTCCAGCCCGGCGTCGATCACCTGGGCCGTGCAGAACCGGGCCACCTGCTTCGCCAGCTCGACCTCGCGCAGGAAGATCTCCGGGTTCTCCCCCACCGAGCCGTGCAGAAGCTTGACCGCGTAGGGCTCTGATCCGGTGTCGGGGCGCACCCCGACATAGACCACTCCCTGGCCTCCTTCTCCGAGCCGCCCGATGATCTCGTACTCACCGAGCGCCGCCGGATCCCCCGTTCTGAGCGGCTGCGCATACGGCACGCGAGCCTCCCCTCGCCGCCACCCTTCTCACTCAAGAAGAAGCATCGCCGACAGTCAACGGGCAGACAGGTCTTCTCCTCCTCACCGTGATATTCATGTGATGCTCAGGTCAGGGCAAGTACCAACAGACCCCCCGAATCGCCGATGCCCAGCGCAGAGCCGATGCAGGGCCGGTGCGGGGCCGGTGCGGGGCCGGTGCGGGGCCGGTCATCCGGTACGGCCCGCGGGACCGGGCCCCGGCGCGTCGTTCCCCCGGAGTCGGCTTGGCGGCACACGACCTCGTACCCACCGGGAACACCCGGACCGCGGCCGGTCAGCGCAGGAAGGCCGCGTACTCGTCGAGGACGGGGAGGATCTGGTCGGCCTCGGCGCTGGGGAGGCTGAGTACGACCTCCTCGATGCCCAGTTCGGAGTAGTAGTCGAGTTTCTCCGCGTTGGGGAGCGTGCCGAAGGGGATGACCTTGACCATCTCGCGTTCCGCCTTGTCGCAGGCTTCGCGCAGGGCGGGGAGGGCCGCCCTGATGCCCCGGCCGCCGATCGGCATCCAGCCGTCGGCGTACTCGGCGACATGGGCGAAGAGCTTGGGGCCCGCGGCCCCGCCCACGTAGACGGGGGGACCGGAGACCGGCTTGGGCCAGGACCAGGAGGGCTCGAAGCCGACGTGGCGGCCGTCGAAACCGGCCTCCTCCCGGCTCCACAGGGCCTTCATCGCCAGCATGTGCTCGCGGGCCACGTCGCGGCGGGAACGGAAGCCCTGCGGGCCGAGGTGATCCTCGACCTCCTCGACGTTCCAGCCGAACCCGATGCCGAGCACCACCCGGCCGCCGGAGAGGTGGTCGAGGGTGGCGACGGCCTTGGCGGTGACCAGGGGTTCGCGCTGGGCGACGAGCATGATGCCGGTGCCGAGGGCGATCTCGCTCGTCACGGCGGCGGCGTGGGAGAGCGCGACGAGCGGGTCGAGTGTGCGCCGGTACTCCTCGGGGAGCACCGCCTGCCCCGCCGCCGGAGGCGTACGGCGGGAGACGGGGATGTGCGTGTGCTCCGGCAGGTAGAGGGAGGCGAACCCGCGCGCCTCGGCCGCCCCGGCCAGTTCCGCGACCGGCATGGACCGGTCGGTGGCGAACATCGTGACACCCAGCCGCATCAGCGCCTCCGTCTTCACGTCCGGATCTTCGACGGGCATCCCGTCTTCACCGGGCATTCTTTCCCATATTCCAGCCGTCCGCCCAGGTCGCCGGGGGGACGTCCCAGCCAAGCGGACCCGCTTGGTTAACCAAGCGATTGCTCGTTTATCATCCCTAGGGTAGCTTGCTCACGTCACCAAAGACGAGGCGTTCACCGAGCACGGCTGAGCACCGCGGCCGGCGGACACGGCAATCCTCACGGGAGGACGCTGATGGCGTTCACGGATCTGGGCGACGTCCGGCTGTTCCACACGGACGACGGCTCCGGCGACACGACGCTGCTGCTCGTCCACGGCCTGGGCGCCGACTCCCACGAGTGGGTCCACCACATCCCCACCCTCGCCAGGGACCACCGGGTGATCGCGGTGGACGTGCGCGGGCACGGCTACTCCTCCGCCCCCGAGAGCGGCAACACCCCCCTGCGGATGGCCGACGACCTCGCCCGGCTCTGCGCCACCCTGGGGGTGGAGTCGTGCGTCGCCGTGGGCCACTCGATGGGCGGCCAGATCGTCTCCCACCTCGCCGTGGAGTATCCCTCGCTGGTCAGGGCGCTGGTCACGGTCGACCCCGGCTACGGCTTCACGGGCGCGGTGAGCGAATACCTCCCCACCCTGATCGAGCAGATGCGCGAGGACGTCGTGGGGGTCTCGCTGCGCAACGACGAGTGGACCCAGACCGCCGCCACGCCCGAGTGGCTGCGCGAGTGGCATCGGCGCCGGATCCTCGCCACGCCCCCGCACGTACTCCTGCAGGCCTTCGAGGCGATGTTCGGCGGCCCGGACGCGCTCGGCCTGCGTCCCAACTCCGACGACTACCTCGCGCGCCGGGCCTGCCCGGTGCTCACCTTCTGGTTCGACCCCGCCCAGGCGGCGTGGGAGGCCGGGCTGTTCAAGGATCCGCACTCCAAGGCGGTCGTCTGGGAGGGCAGCGGTCACCGGCTGCACGAGGAGCGTCCGGGCGAGTTCCTCATCGTCGTCACCAACTGGCTAAGGAGCCTGCCGTGAAGTTCTCGTTGATGCTCAACCCGCAGATCCCCGGCTCGGGCTACAGCCAGGAGGAGAACGCGAAGGCCAGAAGGCCGATCGGGCGCGACACCGAGTCGTACCAGAAGCTGCTGGACGAGGTGCGCGAGATCGCCGTCCACGCCGACCGGATCGGCTTCGACGCGCTGATGATGACCGAGCACCACTTCCACTCCGAGGGTTTCGAGTTCTCGGTCAACCCGCTGATGTTCCTCACCGACCTGGCCGCCAGGACCGAGCGCATCCTGCTCGCCCCGCTCGGGCTGGTACTGCCCGCCTGGGACCCGATCAGGGCGGCCGAGGACGTGGCCCTGCTCGACCAGTTCAGCAAGGGGCGGCTGCGGCTCGGCGTGGCCCGCGGCTACCAGAACCGCTGGATGAACGTGCTGGGACAGCGCTGGCACGCCTCGGCCGCCAGGTCCGACGGGTCGAACTCCGACAACCGCAACTTCGACGTGTTCGGCGAGGTGCTGAACATCATGAAGATGGCCTGGACCCAGGAGACGCTCCGCTACAAGTCCGACGTGCTCGACTACGAGATCCCCTCGCCCTTCGACGGGATCGAGGGCTGGGCGGCGCAGGAGTGGACGAGGACGTTCGGCGCCCCCGGGGAACTCGACGAGAACGGGAAGATCCAGGCGGTCTCGGTCTGCCCTCGGCCGTACCAGAACCCCTACCCGGAACTGTGGCAGCCGTTCACCATCTCCGACCGCTCGGTGATCAGGGCCGCACAGGAGGACATCCTGCCGTGGATGTTCACCCCGAACCCCGACGACCACGCCGCCAAGGCCAGGCTCTACCAGGAGGAGGCGGCCAAGTGCGGCCGTGACTACAAACTGGGTGAGCACACCGGCATCCTCAAGATCGTCGGGATGGCCGACACCAAGGAGGAGGCCATCGCCACCTACGGCAAGAGCATGCAGAAGGACTTCGCCGCCTTCTTCGGGCCGTTCGGCTACCTGGAGGTCCTGCGCAAGAAGGAGGACGACAGGCACCAGCCGATCAGCCCCGAGAAGGGCGACTTCAAACGCATGAACGAGGTCGAGATGGCCCTGCTCGGCGGCCCCGACGACGTCAAGCGCGGCATCCAGCGGATGCTCGACCGGATGCCGGACCTGGAGTGGTTCGGCCTGTTCATGCAGGGTCAGCAGGGCGTCCTGCCCCTCGACACCGTCAAGCGCAACCTGGAACTGTTCGCCACCAAGGTCATCCCCGAGTTCTCCGACTGACCTTTCGCTGATTCGGCCCTCCGGAGGTCCCCTCCCTCGGACATCCCCGGGGAGGAAGGACAGGGACGGCACCCGGCCACCCCAAGACATCTATCGAAATTTCAGCATTTCGAAGCCTGGGAGGATCCGTGCAGTTCTGGCTTGGCGCGTCGTTCGTCGAGACCGTCCAGTTCCTCGAACTGGCCGGGGCCGCGGAGCGGTGCGGCATTCACACGCTCACCCTGTCGGACCACATCTTCTATGCCGACTTCGAGTCGCCCTACCCCTATTCCAGCACCGGCGCCCCCCGCTGGAACGCCGACACGCACTGGCCGGACGCGTGGGTGACGATCGGCGCGATGGCCGCCGTCACCACCACCCTGCGTTTCGCGCCCAACGTCTACATCGCCCCGGCCCGTGATCTGTTCACCGTCGCCAAACAGGTCTCCACGGCCGCGGTCCTGTCCGGGAACCGGGTGACTTTCGGCGTCGGCGTCGGCTGGTGCAAGGAGGAGTTCGTCCAGACAGGCCAGGACTTCCACACCCGGGGACGCAGGCTGGACGAGATGATCCCGGCCCTGCGCGAACTCTGGGCCGGCGGCACCGTCACCCACCACGGCGCCCACTACGACTACGGCCCGCTCTCGATCTCCCCGGTACCCTCCGCGCCCGTGCCGTTCTTCGTCGGCGGCGACAGCGAGGCGGCGCTGCGCCGCGCGGCCAGGACGGGCGACGGCTGGATGGGCAACCGGATCTACACCGAGGAGCGGCTCGACCCGGTCCTCGCCGACCTGCGGCGCTACCTCAAGGAGTACGGCAGGGCGGAAGACGCCCTGCAGATCATCGCACCACTCGCGGTCATGCCCGACGCCGCCACCTACCGCCGCTTCGCCGACAAGGGGGTGACCGGAACGATGGCCGCGCCCTGGTGGCTGGCCACCCCCGAGGAGAAGGCCAGGTACGGCGATGGCGTCGAGCTCAAGGTCGCCACCATGGAGCGCTTCGCCGAGGAGGTCATCTCGAAGATGTGACGCCGCGCCCGACAGGCCCGCCCGGCCCCGCCGGGCCCCGGATCAGGCCGCGGTGGACCCCGGTGGTGATCACCGCACCGAACCGGCACGGGGTGCGTCGGCCGGGCCCTCGTGCCGGATGACCGGTCGCCCGGCGGCCCGAGCCGATAGCCTGGCCGGGTGCTCGAAAAGATCAAAGCCACCCGTTATGTGACGCCCCTGCGGGAGGGCGGCTCGCTCCCCGGGGTCATGGAGGCGGACGACCTCGGCACGTACGTCGTGAAGTTCCGCGGCGCCGGCCAGGGCCGCCGGGTCCTGGTGGCGGAGATCGTGTCCGCCGGGCTGGCCCGGCGTCTCGGCTTCCGCACGCCCGAACTGAAGGTGATCGACGTCGATCCACAGCTCGGCGCCCGCGAGCCGGACGAGGAGATCCAGGACCTGCTCAAGGCCAGCGAGGGCAACAATCTGGCCGTCGACTTCCTGCCGGGCGCGCTCGGCTTCGAGCCGCTGGCCTGGCCTCCGGATCCCGGTTTCGCCTCCCGTCTGCTCTGGTTCGACGCGCTGATCCACAACGTCGACCGGAGCTGGCGTAACCCGAACCTGCTCCTGTGGCACGGCGACACCTGGCTGATCGACCACGGCGCCGCGCTCTGGTTCCACCACAACTGGCCCTCGGCCGACCCGCTGCGCGGCTTCGACGCGCGCGACCATGTGATGGCCCCCTTCGCCACCCGGATGCCCGAGGCCGACGCCGAGTTCAGCGAGAAGATCACCCGGGACCTGCTCGACGGGGTGGTGGACGAGGTTCCCGACGAGTGGCTGGAGGACGAGCCGGGGTTCGACGGGGCACAGGCCGTGCGACAGGCGTACGTCGAGCACCTGCTGACCCGCGCCCAGGGCCCGCGCACCTGGCTGCCGGCCCCCTCGTCCGGCTCCGGCCGGGACCCGGCGGCCCAGCAGGGAAAGCCCGGCTCGGTGGGCGCGTTCTGGAAGGACAACCGGTGAAGGACGTCTACGAGTACGCGATCATCCGGGTCATCCCCCGGGTGGAGCGCGGCGAGCTGATCAACGCCGGCGTGCTGCTCTACTGCCAGCCGCGCGGCTACCTGTGCGCCCGCGTGGAGCTGGACGAGGTACGCCTGCGCGCCCTCGACCCCCGGGTGGACCTCGACGGCGTACGGCACGCGCTCGACGTCTACCGGCGCTCCTGTGGCGGTGAGGGACCGCTGACCGCGGAGCCGCTGGGCGGCCGGTTCCGCTGGCTGACCGCACCGCGCAGCACGATCGTGCAGACGGGCCCGGTCCACGCCGGTCTCACCGCCGACCCGGAGGCGGAGTTGGAGCACCTGATGAGCCGCCTAGTCCGCAGCCCCTGACCCGAGACCGGAAAGCGACTTGTGCATGCGGACGCGGCTGAGCGTCTGGTCCTCCAGGCGCACTGTCTCGACCTCGACCCGCCGATAGCCGAGCCGCTCGAAGACCGGCACCGCGCGCCAGGAGGCGTGCGTGCGGAGTTCTTCGACCTCGTCGGCCCGGGCCGCGTTCTCGACGGCCGTGAGCAGCAGCCGGGCGACGCCCCGGCCACCGTGGCCGGGGCCGACGAACAGCTGGTCGACCTCGCCACGATGGAGCTGTCCCACCGGCCGCAGAGCGACGTTGGCGAAACCGGCCACCCGTCCTGCCACCAGGGCCACGAAGGTCTCCGTCTGGTCGATCATCTGGGCATGACCGTCGAGGCTGCGCCGCCGAGACCAGGCTGCCAGCTGTTTGGCGGTGTAGTGGGCGGCGGCGGATTCCGCGATCGCCCGCAGGCTCAGCTCGTACAGCCGGTTCGCGTCCTGCGGGACGGCGCGTCGCACCGTCGGCGTGGGCACGGACATCGCGGGCACGGACATGGGGATCGTCACTCCTGGGTGTCGGGGCGGGCGCCGGAAGGGCCCGGCGAGGTGGTGGGAGATACCTGGGCGGCGGGACGCCGGTCAGAAGAGCACGGACATGAAGGTGCCGACCTCGACGAAACCGGCCCTGCGGTAGGCGGCCCTGGCCGGGGCGTTGTAGTCGTTGACGTACAGCGAGACCACCGGCGCGAAGTAGTCGAGCGCGTGCTTGACCACCGCGGCCATCCCGGACACCGCGTGGCCGCGGCCACGCAGGTCGGGGTGGACCCAGACGCCCTGGATCTGGCAGGCGTGCGGCGTCACCGCGCCGATCTCGGCCTTGAAGACGACCCTGCCCCCCTCGATGCGGGCGTACGACCTGCCGATCCTGATCAGCTCGGCGACCCGGGACCGGTAGAGGGCTCCGCCGTCCCCCAGTTCAGGGGAGACACCCACCTCCTCGGTGAACATCGCCACACAGGCCGGCAGCAGGATGTCGAACTCGTCGGGCCGGACCCGCCGCACCAGCGGGTCGGCCGGGAGCGGCGACGGCTCAGTGGCCACCATGAGCGGCTGCGCCCAGCGGATCGCCCGGGCGGCTCCCCAGTGCGGCTCCAGCCGCTCCCAGAGCACCTCGACCGCGTCGGCCGGGCCGACGATCGAGGAACAGCGGCGGCCCTGCCTGCGCGCGCGTTCGGCGAAGGCGTAGACGGCGTCGGTACCGGCGTTGACCGGAACCAGGTTCGCCCCGGCGTAACAGAGGGAGGTCAGGCCACCGCGCGGCCCGAACCCCCACATCTGGCCACCGAGTCTGGCCGGATTGAGCCCGACCGAACGGACCCTGGAGGCGACGAAAACGTTACCGACGGGGTCGATGTCGAGAAGCGCCAGGACCTCGTCTCGATCGTTGTCGTCGAGCACGCGCGACGCCGTTGTACGCAGCATCACATGCTCAGCCTACGCGACCCCCTCGATTTTGGCAGGAACCAACACAGAGCATCTCATCTACCTGCTAGATCGCCCCTCCCCCCGAGTGCCCGGCGGGCACCCGGACGGGCGAGGGTCCGATCACCGGCACGGGCACCGGCGGTGGCAGGCCGGGGCAATGGGCGTCCGGGCTGCCGGAGTCCTGCCGTGCTCCACCGGGAAGGGTGCCGTCCCGCAGGTAGGCGGCCAGGCGACGGTCGACGCAGGCGTTGCCGTTGAGCGAGATCCCGTGGTTGCCGCCGGGTACGACCAGCAGCCGGGAGCCGCGGAGCAGGGTGCGCATCCGCAGCGCCCCCGCGTACGGGGTGGCGGCGTCGCGCTCACCCTGGATCAGCATGATCGGGGGCAGCCTGGTGCTGTCGTGCACCCGCACGGGGGTGCCTCCCTGCACGGGCCAGAACGCGCACGGCGCGTTGTACCAGGCATTGGGCCAGGTGAGGAAGGGCGCCCTGGCGTTCGCCCTGGTCATGTCCGTGCGCCAGCGTGTCCAGTCGCGCGGCCAGGCGGCGTCGCGACACTGCACCGCCAGGTAGACGGCGTAGCTGTTCTCATCCTTGGCGTCGTTCTCCGCGTGCTTGCGGTAGGCGTTGAGCAGGAGTGCCGTCTCCCCCTTCTTGACGTAGGCGGAGAAGGCCTTGGCCAGCTGCGGCCAGACGGCGTCGGAGTAGCCGCCGACGGTGTAGAGGTCGTCGAGCTCGCTCGGGCCGATCACTCCCGCCGCGGGGTGGCCGCCCAACCGGGTACGCATGGCGTCCCAGGCGAAGGAGACGGCCCTCTCGGTGGTGCCCAGCCGGTAGACCGGATTGTGACGGGCGATCCATTTGAGGAATTCCCGGTGCCTGCTCTGGAAGGCGATGCTCTGGCTCAGGTTCGAGCGGTACCAGATACCGCGCGGGTCCACCACGCTGTCCAGGACGAGCCGCCTGAGCCGGCCGGGAAAGAGCGTCGCGTAGACCGCGCCCAGGTAGGTCCCGTACGAGTAGCCCAGGAAGCTGATCTTCGACTCGCCGAGCGCCTCCCTGATCAGGTCCATGTCCCTGGCGGAGTTCTCCGTGGTCATGTGGGGCAGCATCCAGCCCCACCGGTCACCGCACGCCTGGGCGTACTCGCGGGCCCGGTCGATGAGCGTGCCCTCGTCGCGCCTGGTGACCGGCACCTGGTCGGGGCGGGGCGGCCTGTAGTACTCCGCAGGGTCGACACAGCTCAGCGCGGGCTCGCTGGCCCCCACCCCGCGCGGGTCGAAACCGACCACGTCGAACCGGTCGGCCAGGCCGCCGGGAAGCCCCGCCACGACGCCCTTGACCAGATCGCGACCGGACGCACCGGGCCCGCCCGGATTGACCAGCAGCGCGCCGAGACGGTCATGGGTGGCCCTCCCCCTGATCCGGTTCAGGGCGATGTCGATGGTCTGGTACGGGTTGCCGTAGTCGAGCGGCACGCTCAGCGTGGCGCACTCCATCCGGCTGTCCGCCCGCTGCGCGGGAACGGACGGCGCCACCCCGGGCAGCGAGATCCCGCCGCCCTCGCAGGGCCCCCAGACCAGCCCCTCCCTCTCCTGGGCCACCGCCCCCCGCGGCACTCCCACCGCGACCGCCAGCATCGCGATGCTCGCGGCAATCCCGACGACCCTCTTCTTCACCAGAACCTCCCGAGGATGCCCCGGCCTTCAGGCCGGGAAGGAATCGGGAGCGGGAGGGCCGCCAAGGTCCAAGCGTGAGTCATTTCGATCGGCTTCTTTCTGGGTCGTGTAGCCGTAGCCGTCCGCGCGTTGAAGATGACGGACATGGCGGTGGTTGATTCCGGTGATGCGGCCGTGCCGGGTGGTGATGTCGAAGGAGCCGGAGGAGCGGACCAGGACTCGTCCGAGGTGAATCCCGGCCTTCTTGCCCGCCGGGACGTTCGCCCGGACCAGGTCACCGGTCTGGAAGCCGTGGTGCAGTTTGCTCCGTGGCCGGACAAGACGGGGAA